>DASZPW010000462.1:0-22824 GCA_035550155.1 Chitinophagaceae bacterium
TATGAGATCTGAAGTATGAGAGAGGTTTTCAGAGCGAGATTCACTTTCCGGCCTTTGACTTCCGGCTTCCGGCTTTTCCGGACTCTCAAAAAAATCTTTCCAATGTTTCAGCTCAGCTTTCTCAATAAAATGTGCCTGGTTCTTTTGTGTAAATCCTTTGAAAATAGAAGTGGAAGCCGTTGCTTCTTCTTTTTGTTTGGTAAAAGGTTGTTGTATGGATGGCAATTGCTGAATCGAAGCATCCAGATCAAAATCTAAAGTAGGTGTGACGCTGAACTGAGCCAATGCATGTTTCACTGCTGCCTGCAAAAAAGCATAAATGATCTTTTCATCTTCAAATTTTATTTCCTGCTTGGTCGGATGCACATTCACATCCACCTGTGTAGGATCGAGGTCGATGAACAACACATACATCGGAAAACTATCGCCGGGGATCATTTCCTGGTACGCATTCATCACGGCATGATTCAGGTAAGGGCTTTTGATAAAACGATTGTTCACAAAAAAATACTGATCACCTCTTGTTTTTTTAGCGGTTTCGGGTTTGCCTACAAAACCATAAATGTTCATGTAGTCAGTTTCTTCTTTAACCGAAACTACTTTGGCATTGTAATTATTTCCCAACAACTGAAGAATGCGTTGTTTCAAATTTCCTGCATCGAGATGAAACAATTGTTGCCCATTGGCAGTAAGTGAAAAGAAGATATGAGGGAAGGATAACGCTACTCTTGTAAACTCATCTACGATATGCCGCATTTCTGCTGCATTGCTTTTTAAAAAACTTCTTCTGGCTGGAATATTGAAGAAAAGATTTTTCATGGAGATATTTGTTCCATTGGGCATTGCTACCGGTTCCTGCTTTTTTACAACACTGTTTTCTATTTCAATAAAAGTACCGGCATCGTCTTCTGCTCTTTTGGTTTTTAACTCTACTTGCGCCACTGCTGCGATAGATGCAAGAGCTTCACCACGAAATCCCATAGTGCGGATATGAAACAGATCTTCGATAGTTTGAATTTTGGAAGTTGCGTGACGTTCGAAACTCATTCTTGCATCGGTTTCACTCATACCAGCGCCATTGTCGACGACCTGGATCAATGTTTTACCTGCATCCTGAATGATGAGTTGAATATTGGTGGCGCCAGCATCCACTGCATTTTCCAAAAGCTCTTTCACAGCGCTGGCAGGTCGTTGGATCACTTCACCCGCTGCGATCTGGTTGGCTATATGATCCGGAAGTAATAAGATTTTATCGGTCACAATTCATTGTCTCCTGAATCAAAAATAAGGGATTTGGAGGAGGCCCATGAAGAAAGCATCAATTCAAAAAATGGCGCATTATTTGAACCGGGAATTGTCCCGGAAATTAACATAGATTTCGTTTTTGCAAATAAAAATACCGGTGCATTGTTTGTATAATGATTTGTCAATGAAAAATTAGTATTCCGTATTGTAAATTCTAACGAAAACCTAATGAGTTTTTGAAGCGACCCCTATTTTATTAAAGTACATTTGCGGTTGGTTCTTTAGCATTCTTTTAGGAGGGAACGCAAGCGGAAAAAAATAGTCTTATGAAATTGAATTTTGCCCTTATACTTTCTATCATCGTAGCAGTAGGTCTGGTCGCACTGGTGTTTACTATTTTCCAAAGTTCCAATGAAAAAGATAGCCTTGGCAATGAACTGAAAGCAAGGACCGAGCAGATCGCAAAGGATTTTTATTCAAGCGGCCTGGCATATATTGAGTCGAATGATTCAGAAAATGTTCATCACTTTACGGACAGCATCAGCAACCAGTATAATTTGCTGGGCATTGCTATTTATTACAATAATGACAGCATCGTAGTTTCTGATCCTTCGGTTCGTTCTTATCTCAATTTTTCTTCAGATTATATTTCCCGTTCGATTAACGCCGATACTACGGTTGGTAATTTTTTTAATGTAAATGGGAAACAAATTTATCAATTTGTAAAACCAATCAGAAAGCAGGATATTTCCAGTAGTGTGGTTATTTTTTACACAGATGCGCAATACATTAAAAATATGATCAGCAGCATCTGGATGCGAAATTTTATCCGGTGGTTCATCCAGGCTTTGGTAGTTTCATTTGTCATCATCATGATCATTCGCTGGGGTATTTTTAATCCTATTAATAAGATCGTGAATTGGGTGCAGGCGGCCAGGTCGGGCAATATAGAATTTCTGAAGCGTAAACCTCCGGCCAGGTTCCTGGCGCCATTGCATAAAGAGATTGTCAGCATCACCAAAGCAATGCACGAAGCAAAAGCAGTGGCCGAAGAAGAAGCACGATTAAGAACGCAGGCAGAATCTGTGTGGACACCGGAGCGATTGAAAATCGAAATGGAGAACCTGCTTGAAGATAAAAAGCTGGTAGTCGTCTCCAACAGGGAACCTTATATGCATATTCATTCCGGGAGAGAGATACAATGTATCATGCCGGCGAGCGGAATGATCACGGCAATGGAGCCTGTACTCAAAGCGTGTGGAGGTTTGTGGATTGCATCCGGCACCGGAGACGCAGATAAAGAAATGGTGGACAAACATGATAAAATAAAAGTCCCGCCGGAGGAACCTTCTTATACATTACGAAGAATATGGCTTACCAAAGAAGAGGAAGATCATTTTTATTATGGATTTTCTAATGAAGGGCTCTGGCCTTTGTGTCATATCGCTCATACACGTCCTACCTTCAGAAAAATTGACTGGGATTATTATAAAAAGGTCAATGAAGATTTTGCTCAGGCTGTACTTGAAGAAACTGAAGATGATGATCAGCCTTTTGTGTTGATACAGGATTATCATTTTGCGTTGTTACCTGCATTGATAAAACAAAAAAAGCCCGGAGCCAAAGTGGCGCTCTTCTGGCATATTCCATGGCCCAACCCGGAATCATTCGGCATTTGCCCCTGGCAAAGAGATATTTTAACCGGTATGCTGGGTGCAGACCTGATCGGTTTTCATACACAATATCATTGTAATCATTTCCTTGAAACCGTAGGTAATTCTCTCGAGTCAAGAGTTGTCTGGGAGAATTTTTCTGTGAACAGAGGTGGACATACGACTATTGTAAAACCATTCCCGATCAGCATTGCATTTACGCTCAAAGATTATGACAATGCAGAAGATAAAAAGGATCCGGCACTTTTACTGAGCCGTTACAATATCAATACAGAATTTATAGGTGTTGGTGTAGACCGGATCGATTATACGAAAGGAATTATTGAAAAATTTTTGGCAGTAGAAAGATTTTTAGAAAAAAACCCTGCATACCAGGGACGTTTTACATTCGTACAGATCGGGGCTCCAAGCCGAACACTTATTAAAACGTATTCAGATATGGTGAGTGCCGTTGAAAAAGAAGCAGAACGGATCAACTGGAAATTCAAATCCAAAAACTGGAAACCGATATTGCTGCTGAAGCAACATCATAGTCACGAAGAGATCGCTCCATTTTATGCTTCGGCCAACTTGTGCATGGTAACTTCTTTGCACGATGGAATGAATTTGGTGGCAAAGGAATTTGTAGCAACAAGAACGCAATCTGACGGGGCTCTTATACTCAGTCGTTTTGCTGGTGCTTCACAGGAAATGCAGGGAGCGATCATTGTAAATCCTTATGATATTGAAAAAACGGCAGATGCTATAAAGACCGCTCTTGAGATGCCATTGGAAGAGCAGCAATTCCGCATGAAACAGATGCGCCAGACTATTGTCGGGAATAACATTTATTTCTGGGCTGCAAAGTTGCTGAGAACAATGGCAGCGATTCAATAAGATTCAGGGATGATACGTACTCATACTGTAATTCTTTAATTCATTTTCCCAATCTGAATTTGGTTAAATTGCAGCTACTTCAATGAACCAGCATGAAAAAATTTCTATTGCCATTTGTTTTTCTTTTTACTCAATTAATAGCTGTAGCTCAATATAAAAGCAATCTTAATGTACAGCAATGGACTGATAGCGTTTTTAAAAGCCTGAGCGATGATGAAAAGATCGCTCAATTAATGGTGATCCGTGCTTTCTCCACTAAACCGGATGATATTGCAAAAATTGCCGACCTTATCAAAACCTACAATGTCGGTGCTTTATGTTTTTTCCAGGGCGGTCCAATACGACAAGCTACTGCGACTAATTATTATCAAAGCATTGCTAAAACTCCATTGCTTGTTACCATCGATGGAGAATGGGGGTTGGGCATGCGGCTCGATAGCGTAACTAAATATCCGTATCAACTCACCTTAGGAGCATTACCTGACCCGAACCTTATTTATCAAATGGGAATTGCAGTTGGCGAACAGTGCAAACGAATAGGCGTGCAGGTAAATTTTGCACCTGTTGTTGATATCAATAATAATCCGAATAATCCCGTGATCGGCTTTCGTTCATTTGGTGAGGATAAAAATAAAGTCACACAGTTCGGATTAGCATATATGAAAGGTATGCAGGATGCAGGTATCATGGCTTGCGCCAAACATTTTCCCGGGCACGGTGATGTGGATGTAGATTCTCACCTGGATCTCCCGGTGATCAACAAATCAATGGATCAATTGGATTCTTTGGAATTGGTTCCTTTCAAAGCGTTGTTTAATGCCGGTGTAGGAAGTGTGATGATAGCGCATTTGTATATTCCTGCCATTGACAATACTGCTAATACAGCAACATCACTTTCGAAAAATAACGTAACGGATTTATTGAGAAATAAATTAGGGTACCAGGGACTCACATTTACCGATGCACTTGAAATGAAAGGGGTCGCAAAATATTGGCCGGGCGGCGAAGCTGCGGTGCAGGCGTTGATCGCCGGTAATGATATGCTTTGCCTGCCGGAAAGTGTGCCTGATGCCATTGATGCAATCAAGAAAGCGATCAGCCAAAAAAGATTGACCTGGGATGATATCAATAATAAAGTGAAAAAGATCTTGCTTTCAAAATATGATCTCGGATTAAGTCAATGGAAACCGGTAGATACTACGAACCTTGTCAATGACCTGAATCAAAAAACCAATGCGATCTGTTATGAAGTAGCAAAGAAAACGATCACAGTTTTAAATGGATCTTCTATTCTTCCTGAATCTGCAGCTAAGATCGCTTATGTTGGTATTGGTGCTTTGCAGCCCAACCTTCTTAGTGAACGATTGAAGGAAGATCGGAATGCGGACTGTTATTTTATTTCTTATACAGACAGCGTTTCAAACGCAACAAGAGTCTTGGATTCAATATCAAATGGGAAATATGATGCCGTCGTCATCGGTATTCATGGCTTTACATTAAGACCATCGAATAATTATGGAATTACTGATACTGTTATGCAACTGTGGAATCAATTGCAAGCAATGAATTCCGTCACTCTTGTTTTCGGAAATGTTTTAGCGACAAAAAATTTCTGTGCTGCAAAAAATCTCATTGCCTGTTACCAGGATGATGATATTACGCAGCAAGTGGCTGCAGATCTATTGGAAGGAACTATTTCAACAGAAGGGACATTACCAGTTTCTGTTTGTGAGTACAAATATGGAGCAGGAATTATGCAAAAGGCAGTTCCTGTAAAGCTAACAATAGAACAGAATAAATTTGCAGCTGTTGATTCTATTGCGGAAGATGCCATTTCACAAAAAGCTTTTCCCGGTTGTGTGATACTCGCAGCACATAATGGCGAGATCGTTTATCATAAAGCGTTTGGTAGCTATAAATATGAACCTTCGCCAGCCATGAACTTCGGAAGCATTTTTGACCTGGCTTCTGTTACCAAAGTTTCTGCTACCAATATTTCCATCATGCGTTTATATGATGAAGGAAAAATTGATTTAAATAAAACACTCGGAGATTATTTACCATGGACAAAAGGAACCGATAAAGCTCATTTGAAGATCCATGATATTTTATTGCACCAGGCGGGGTTGATCGCCTTTATTCCTTTTTACAGGGAAGTGGTTGACACTGCAACAGGCTTGCCTGATCCGGCTGTTTTTTCAGATAAACAAAAACCCGGTTTTACTGTAAGAGTAGCAGAAAATGTTTATCTGCGAAATGATTGGGAGGACACTATGTTTCATCGCATATTAAAAAGCAAGCTGGGCCCAACGGGCAAATATGTGTACAGCGATAATGATTTTATTTTCCTGGGAAAAATTGTTGAAGCACTTACCGGTATGACACTGGATCAATACGTGCAGAAAACTTTTTATAATAAAATGGGCCTGGAAACAACAGGATTCAAACCGCGGAACAGATTTCCTGTAAACCGCATGGTGCCTACTGAAACAGATGAATACTTCCGGCATCAGACGATACAGGGCGATGTACATGATGAAGGAGCTTCCATGTTTGGCGGTGTAGCAGGACATGCCGGATTATTTTCGGATGCGTATGATCTGGCAATGCTCTACCAGATGTTGGCGAATGGAGGAGCAATCAATGGGGAACGATTCATCAACTCGGAAACAATAAAATTGTTCTCAGCGTATCATAGCGAGGTGAGTCGTCGTGGATATGGATTTGATAAACCTGAAAAAGATAATGCAACAAGAAAAGAACCATATCCCTCTTCATTAGCTTCACCGGAAACTTTTGGACATACCGGTTTTACCGGCACTTGCGTTTGGGTGGATCCGAAATACAATATTGTTTACGTTTTTCTTTGTAATAGAGTATATCCGACACGGAATGATAATAAACTCTTACGAATGAATATCAGGGGAAAAATTCAGGATGCAATCTACCGGGCATTAGGCATTTGATTTTTTTTCAGAAACTTAAAAAAACTTCTGTGATTACTTGCCTCGTTGTCTAGGCGGACGCTGTTGATTTTGCTCGCCTCGCTTTGCTTGCGAAGAGGGCTGTTGTCCTTTTTGAGATTGGGATTGATTAGGCTGCTGCCTTTGCTGCTGACGCTGTTGATTTTGTTGCTGCCCTTTTTGTTTTCTTTTTTTATCTGCTTTTTCCAAACTGCGCAAACTGATATGTCCAACAACATCTACAAATTCATGCTCAACTTCTGTAGGTTTGGATGAAGTGAGATCTACTGCTTCCAGTTCTTCCGGTATTACTCCCTGCTGGTTCAGCGATTTTATTTTTCGTACCCGCTCGATGGTCAACGGATATTGTTTATTACTATCGGGCAACACATACCACATCAGGTCCTTGAAAATATCTTTCTTGATCAAAGTTGCCGTTCCTTTTGCCACTTGTATCGTGTCACAATAATCAGGGAAGTGTTGCAATGCGTCTAAGTAAGTGTCCAGTTCATAATTCAAGCAACATTTCAATCTTCCGCATTGACCACTAAGTTTTGTTTGATTGATAGATAAGTTTTGATAACGGGCTGCGGCTGTGTTTACCGATTTAAAATCAGTCAGCCATGTACTGCAACACAATTCTCTTCCGCAACTTCCAATGCCGCCGACCTTTGCTGACTCTTGTCTTGCGCCTATCTGTCGCATTTCCACTTTTACCCTAAATTCTGATGCATAAACTTTTATCAGTTCACGAAAATCCACCCGTCCATCAGCGATGTAATAGAAAGTGGCTTTACGCCCATCCGCCTGCATTTCCACCTGGCTGATCTTCATGTCCAGTTTTAGTTGCTTTGCAATCGCACGACTGCGAATCACTGCTTCCGGCTCTCGGGTTTTATTTTGTTTCCAGATATCTATATCACGATCGCTGGCACGACGCAACACTTTTTTCATTTCAGGGTTATCTTCCTTCACGCCTCTTTTTTTCATTTGCAGCCGCACTATTTCTCCTGTCAATGAAACCTCACCAAGATCAAACCCACTGACACCTTCTACCGTCACCAAATCTCCTTTTTCAAAATGTTGCAGGGTGGTATTTCTAAAAAAATCTTTCCGGCTTCCTTTACTAAAACTCACTTCAATGACATGACAACTGCTTTCTACATCTGCAATGGGAAGATTACGCAGCCAATCGTATGTATTCATGCGGTTGCATCCACCGGAACTGCATCCGCCGTTACTCTTACAGCCATTAGGTGTACCTGTACCGCAATTAGTGCAACTCATGCCGTGAATTAAAAATTCAAAATTTAAAAAGAAGGAGAAATAATTATAAACCCGGCTGAAGTATCCCGATAGCTATCGGGACTATTAAACTTTGGATGCGTCGCATACTTATACGCCTGCCCCGCTGCGCAGCAATGCGGGATTCTGTTCTTTTCTAAACAAGTTAGCTTTGAACAGATCAGTATATGTAGAAGTAGTGATTGACACAATTAAAATTTAACCGATTGTTATCAGCGGGCTTATTCTCCTTTTCTCTTTTTTACTCTTTGTCACTTAGCCCTCAATCCGTCAAAAATACAATTTTGTCCTGAATGATGTGGTATAGTTTTATAGTTAACGCATGGAAGAGGATCTTAGCATTGGCATTCCGCTCAATATAATAGGCTGCCCGGTCCAGTTCTTCAATTATAGCTTGTTGCTGCTCAATACCTGCGATCTTGTTCAGCCGCTCGGCAAAATCCTGCTCGCTGCTGTTGCCACCATCTGCTCCTATAACTCTGAGCCGGATAGATTGCTCCAGCAAATGATTGAAATAGCGTAAAAATTGTTTTTGTTTTTCTCTGCCTAAACGACTGACATCTTCCACCCATTTAGTTTGGGCTACAGGCCCGGTTTTTAAAATTGAATTCAGCCAGTCACGCAGCAGGGTTTCCCAGTTCTCTTCATTGTTATCTAATAATTTCAGAGATTCCCGGAAATTGCCATCACTGATACTGGCTATCTGTCTCGCTATTGCCGGTGTAGTATTATTTTTTTTGATTAATGCTTCTTCAATATCCTTTGTTTCCAATGAGGGGATTTTGATCAATTGGCAACGACTGACAATAGTGGGAAGGATCAGGCTTTCATTTTCTGCCACCAATATGAATAAAGTATTTGCCGGAGGTTCTTCTATGAGCTTAAGAAGTTTATTTCCTTCTGTGCCGAGATATTCCGGCATCCAAAGGATCAAAATTTTGTATTCGCTTTCAAAACTTTTCAGATTCAATTTACGAATGATGTCATTGCATTCATTGGCAGTGATATTTCCCTGCTTGTTTTCTGCGCCGATGAATTGCAGCCAGTCGTAAATATTTCCGTAGGGATGTTTTTTTATGAAATCTCTCCATTCAGTGATATAATCTGTACTTATCGGAGGCGTTCCTGATTTTTTGGTTACAACAGGGTAAGAAAAATGAATATCAGGATGGATGAGCTGTTGAGCTTTGATGCAACCACTGCAAGAGCCGCATGAGTCGTTTTCGGTTTTCAGTTGCCGGTTGCCGGTTGGCTCATCAAATAAGGAAGGCCCGGACTGTTGACCGCCTGTTGTCTGTGGACTGACTTTCTCACAAATCAAATACTGCGCAAATGCAATGGCCAAAGGCAAAGCTCCGCTGCCTTCTTTATTTAGAAAAAGTAAAGCATGACTGAGCCGGTTATGATGTACCATTTCTGCCAGTTGCTGCTTTACTTCTTTTTGATTTATGATCTCGGAAAACTGCATGGACAGCGAAAATAAGTTTTCTGCAAATAAAAAAGCGATTGAAAATTTTCAACCGCTTTACTGACAAATTTATGTTGAGCTTAATTCAAATATTTCAACACTTCCTCACTCATCGGGTTTACTTTGTTATGGAATACTGCGATCAGGTTCCCGTTTTCATCCAATAGAAATTTTGTGAAATTCCAGGTGATGGGATTTCTCAGGTAATCTTTCCAGGCAAGATCTTTTGAATTATCAGCAGGAACTTTTTGGGAAAGCTCTCTTGACTGGTCAACTAACCATTTAAATAAAGGATCAATATCGTCGCCTTTTACAGATACTTTAGCTGCCATGGGAAATGATACGCCATAATTTTTTTTGCAGAATTCAGCTATCTCATCATTAGTTCCCGGCTCTTGTTGACCAAAGTTGTTGGCAGGAAAACCAACGATCACCAGTTTGTCTTTATACTTATTATAAAGTTTTTCAAGGTCATCATACTGAGGTGTGTTGCCGCATTTGGATGCCGTATTCACGATCAATATTTTTTTGCCTTTGAATTTTGAAAAATCAATTTGACCACCCGTCAGTCCGGGAGCTTTAAAATCATAAATTGATCCGCCACCTAAAGCGGTTGATAATGCCAGCATAACAATAAGAGATTTCATAAAATGATATTTGGGATTTCTAAATTAAGATAATCCCGGCTGTAATCGGTCATATTTTATTCAAAGTTGCTTCACTGTTTTTCGAAACAGCCAAGGTCGGGAAATCCGACAGGGCGGCTGTTCCCGTCTAAGTCAATGGTTACACTGGTAGCTGTGCCTTTGTTTAGGGCAGGGGAATTGCTTCTCAATCTAAAGTCGTAATAATTTTTATATGTGTTAATGCTGTCAAATAGAGGGTCTGCATTAGTAATGATCTGGTTGGAAGTAATATTAGAAGGAACATTTTGAACCTTCCATAAATTATAATCGAAGTTTACATTAAAAACGGTGTTACCATTTTTGGCAACAGCCACTTCATCAGTCAGGCCGCCGCCATCTCCCCAGAAGATACAATTGCGGAACAAGGCAGTCAGATCTGCGGAGTTAGTTATATTATTTGAAGTGATGTAATTAGTGACAGTAAGCACGGGGTCTCTGTGAGTGATAAAATTATTTGAAAAACTTGCCACCGTGCAATGAATGAATTGATAATTACCTCCCTTGAGTAAATAAATATTTTTCCCACAGTTACTGATCAGGCAATTGGTAGCCTGAACACTGGAGTTGATAGTGATGATGCCTGCGTCGTAAGAATTATCGATCACACATTCATTAAGTATTACTTTTGGATTCGCATTTATTGAGGGGTCTTGCGCAGCTATTGCCTGGTAAGAATTTTTTATGACAGCATAATTCAAAACATTATTACTGCTGCCAGTATTAAAAAAAATCCCTGGCCAGCTTGCAGGAAAATATTTATAAGGATCATCAAGCCGCTCGCCCTGAAATGATACACGGTCTATTGTATCTTTTGATCCGTTGACTTGCAAAGTCCCATCGATGACAATAGGTGCCGCAGCATTCACATAAATACGGCAACCCTTGTTTATTGTTAATACTTTATTCGATTGAACATGCAAATAACCCAGGATCACATAAGGAAGATCGTTATTCCATACTTCATCGCTGCTTACTTCTTTGTTGACAAGAAAATGTGCATTTTGCCCCCAGGCTTCTAACTGAACGAATTTGTTGTTGCCGTTGTAACTAACCTGGATGCTATCCCGGATCACAAAAGGAAGATTAGCGGAGCTTTGATTCACATTGACCTGTACAAAAACATAAATGCTATCATTAGCGTTGATCTCAAGATTGTCAGCTTCGGGCCCGATAGTGCCATCCACATTTATCTTAAATGCAGAGCCAGTTCCTCCCATCAACTTTACTGAAGACAAACGAAGTTTTTGATTGTTTTCATTTATGATCTTAAAAGATTGAGTAATTGAACCGGAAGTCACAAAAACGGTGTCATACTTCAATGTATCTGCTGTGATGGTTACAACGGCGTCGGAAGAAGTGATAAAAGATTCTTTTTTGCAGGAAAAGAAAACAAGGAGAATGGATATTGTCAGTATTCCGAGGGTCTTCATTGAACTCAAAAATAATAGAACTATTTCACATTAGCGAGAAGCGTAGCAGAAGGTTGCAATGCTCAGGCGTGTATTTTCTGCTTTTAGCAATTCTGTTCCACAGGATTCCAGCGTGGCGCCTGTAGTGATCACATCATCTATCAGCAAAATGTGTTTATTCCGGATGGCTTCTGATTTTACTAAAACGAATTTTCCTTCCATGTTTACCCAGCGCTCAACTCTGCCTTTCCTGGTTTGTGTTTCCGTATACTGTGGCCGAATGATGACATCATTCAGCACGGGGATATTCATAACTTCGGCCATGCCTTCACATAAGAGCATTGATTGATTATATCCTCTTCTTTTTTCCTTGGCAGGAAAGAGCGGAAGCGGGATGAGTGCATCTGCATTAAACCGATCAGATTTCACAATACTGTTTCCCATTAATCTTCCCAATTGGAGCCCGAGTTCTTTGTTTCTTTTGTATTTCACCTGGTGCATCAGATTTTGTATCAGCGATTCTTTGGTAAAATAAAACTGAGCGGTGGCATTTTCTAAAGGCAATCTTCCCCAGAATTTTTTTTCAACAGGGTTATTAGGATGAATTTCAAAATTAGTTTCGGGCATGGCATCAATGCAGCGCATGCACAGATTACTTTCATTACTCAACAAATCGCTGCCGCACCCGGAGCAAATATGCGGGAATAAAAAATGAAGGAATGATTCTCTTATTTCCTGAAAGCGGATCATAAACCCATACTGAATTTAATGCTACTATCAGTCCTTTCAGAATAGATAACGATACAATTCTTCAACCCGGCTCATCATAACCACTTCAATATTGAATTTTTGTTTGGCGAGTCCTTTTTGATTGTACTTAGATACGAAAATTTTTTCAAATCCCAGTTTTTCTGCTTCAGCAATTCGTTGATCAATCTTATTCACTGCCCGGATCTCGCCACTCAACCCAATCTCGCCTGCAAAACAAATATTTTGAGGCAAGGGTACATCTTCGTAAGAAGAAAGAAGTGCACAAAGAACTGCCAGGTCAATAGATGGGTCTTCCACTTTCAACCCGCCAGCAATGTTCAGGAAAACATCTTTTACCCCAAAATGAAATCCTCCTCTTTTTTCCAAAACAGCTAATAGCAATTGCAGGCGTCTGAGATCAAAGCCACTGACAGTACGCTGAGGAGTTCCATAAACAGACTGTGTCACCAATGCCTGCACTTCGATAAGCAGCGGTCGGAGTCCTTCAATTGTTGCCGAAATAGCTATACCGCTTAGTTGCTCTTCTTTTTGTGTGATCAAAATCTCGCTTGGGTTGATAACTCCACGCATTCCCTCATCGGTCATTTCATAGATCCCTAATTCAGCCGTGCTGCCAAAACGGTTTTTTAAGGTTCGAAGAATGCGATAGGCATAATGCCGATCACCTTCAAATTGCAGCACAGTGTCCACCATATGCTCCAATATTTTCGGTCCGGCAATGCTTCCATCTTTTGTGATATGGCCGATCAGGATAACAGGAGTGTTGGTTTCTTTGGCAAAGCGCTGAAATTCCGCAGCACATTCCCGAATCTGAGAAATACTGCCGGGAGATGAGTCAATATATTGTGTTTGTAATGTTTGAATGGAATCAATGATCACCAATTGCGGTTTTAGCTTTTTGATCTCCTGGAATATTGTTTGCACAGATGTTTCAGTCAGCAAATAGAAATTTTCATTCTGAAGTTTTAAACGATCCGCTCTCATCTTTATCTGTTGCTCACTTTCTTCACCGCTTATATACAAGACAATATTGTTTTTAAGCCATAATCCGTTTTGTAAAAACAAGGTTGATTTTCCAATTCCGGGCTCTCCTGCTACCAGAACAATACTTCCGGGTACAATTCCTCCGCCAAGCACTCTGTTCAATTCGGCATCCGCAGTTACTAATCTTTTTTCTTCGCTGCTTTTTATTTCACTTAGCGATACTGTTTTATTTGCTTTTTTTTCTTCACCATAATCTGTCCACCCGTTAGTGCTTTTCAAAGATTCTTTTTGGATCAGTTCTTCTACAAACGTATTCCATTGTCCGCAAGATGGACATTGTCCCAACCATTTTACACTTTCGTATCCGCAATTCTGACAAAAAAAAGCTGTTTTTACCTTGCTCATATGTTTATTAAAGGTAGAATATCATTTAGTTCAGAAATAAAAACTTTCACATTGATAACACGTATGAAATCAGCAGTAATTAATTCTTTAAATCGGTATTAAAAACAAAAAGAAAAGAAGGGAGATTTTATAAATGTAAAAAGGGTCAATCTTTCGACTGACCCCCTTACTTACTAACCCATTAAATTCTTGCACTAAGTTACAAATCTGAGGCACATTACAAAATAAATTTTTACTGCTGTTAATAACTTTTGGCTATCGGAATTCAAGAAAAAAAAGCTTTCATATGACTTTTAACTCACTGATAAATAGATATTTATATTATACTACGAAAATTTACATATTTAAAAACCGGTGGGATAAAAATTTGAAAATGGCTTAAAATCATTATGACAAAACGACCGAAAAAAACTGCAAAATATAACTGGTAACAGATTTGTTACCACTATTAATAATAAAAATGGTTAGCGCAAATGACACCTTCAATTTTAATTGTTTCGTTGATTTTTTTAGGGATAAGTATGCTGGTATCCATGGTACTGAAAAGCAAGTTTCAGTCCTACGCAAAAATTCCACTTGCAAATGGATTAACCGGCCGTGAAGTTGCTGAAAAAATGCTCCGGGAAAATGGAATTTATGATGTCAAGGTTACTTCAGTTGATGGTTTTTTGTCCGATCATTATAACCCGGCCAATAAAACCGTAAATCTCAGCCCTGAAGTTTATAATGGTAACAGCATTGCATCCGCAGCAGTAGCCGCACATGAATGCGGCCATGCAGTACAACATGCCACCACTTATAATTGGCTTATGATGCGAAGCAGGTTAGTGCCTGTGGTTCAATTTAGTACCGGTATTGTGCAATGGATACTTTTATTCGGAGTGATCATGGTAAATAGATTTCCGCAATTGCTTTTAGCAGGTATCATTCTATTTGCACTCACTGCTTTGTTTACTTTGATTACCCTGCCGGTAGAATTTGATGCCAGCCGTAGAGCATTAGCCTGGTTGAATACCACCAATGTGATGAACCAACAAGAATATCCGAAAGCAAAAGATGCTTTAAAGTGGGCCGCTACTACTTATGTTGTTGCTGCACTTGCCACAGTTGTGACTCTAGTTCAATATATACTGATATATGCTAATGGGAGGAGCCGAAATTAATCTTCAAAAAAGTAAATAGAGAAACGCCTCTTATGAAAGAGGCGTTATAATTTTATTTCTTCATCGTGGGGATCAAAAAACTTATATTCTGTTAAATGGTAACTGGTATCTTCTTCCAATTTTATTTTCTGTTTTAATTTTTTTCTCCACTTTGCTATTTTACTTGTCCATGGCCAGCCTTTAGTGAGATAGGCATACATTATGGGATGAACTACTAATTTCAGATTACTGTGCTTATGAGTGATAACGTAACTCAGGTTCTTTTCTATTTCATCTTCCAACAATAATGTGGATGTGATCTTGCCTGTTCCATTGCAACTCGGGCAAACTTCCTGGGTATTGATATTGACTTCCGGCTTCATCCGCTGACGGGTTATTTGCATCAGCCCAAACTTGGAAATAGGAAGCACGGCATGTTTGGCCCGGTCGGGTGCCATAAATTCTTCCATTTTTTCCATCAGCCTTCTTTTGTTGTCGGGAAGTTTCATATCAATGAAATCCACAACAATGATTCCACCCAGGTCTCTTAATCGAAGTTGCCTTGCAATTTCTTCAGCTGCTTCCAGGTTTGTTTCCAAAGCGTTTTGTTCCTGGTTGTTTCCAACACTTTTATAGCCGCTATTTACATCAATTACATGCAATGCCTCAGTATGCTCGATGATAATATATGCGCCGCTATTCAGGTTAACAGTTTTTCCAAAAGAAGATTTTACCTGTTTGGTGATCCCAAATGCATCAAAAATGGGAGAACCGTTATTATAGTAGGAAACAATGTCCGCTTTATCCGGAGCAATGCGCTGGATATAAATCTTTGTATCATTATAAATACTACGGTCATTTACAACGATCTTATTAAAATCTTCATTCAGAAGATCCCGTAAAATGCTTGTGGTCTTTGTCTGCTCGCTTAATATTTTAGAAGGAGCGACAGCTCCTTTCAGATTTTTTTGAATCGCTTTCCACATTTCAACTAAAGTAGAAAGATCTTCATGTAGTTCAGCTGTATTTTTTCCTTCGGCAGCCGTACGAACGATCACGCCAAAATTTTTAGGTTTAATGGCTTCAATGATCCGTTGTAATCTTTTTCGTTCTTCTGCCGAATGAATTTTTCTGGAAACTGCAACAATATTGTTGAACGGAGTGATGACCACAAACCGGCCCGGCAGCGATATTTCGCAACTCAACCTTGGGCCTTTAGCGGCAATCGGTTCTTTCAGTATCTGTACGAGAATATTGGGTTTGCCACCCAACACTTCATTTATTTTTCCTGTTTTTACTATTTCGGGCTCCACGGTAAAATTGCTGAAATCTAGTCCCTGTTCACTTTTATCATTCATACACATCGATGTAAACTTCAGCAAGGATTTTGCATACGGACTCAGATCGGTATAATGGAGAAAAGCATCTTTTTCGAAACCGACATCAACAAATGCGGCATTTAGCCCGGGTATCAGTTTTTTTACTTTGCCGAGATATAAATCTCCCACTGCAAAACGAGCATCGCTTTTCTCGCTATGCAGTTCTACCAGTTTCCGATCTTCCAGTAAGGCGATCTCAACACCCTGGGGAGCGGCATTAATAATAAGTTCTTTGTTCATTACTGCTTACAACATACATGATCTGCCTTTCTTCGCTAAATACTGGCTGACAGGATTCGTACTTATTGCGGGATTCTTACCTGTAAAATTATATGCAGCAAATTGGGAGGGTGCAATTATGTACGGCAAACAACCAGTCAACTGAAAACCGTCCGCCAGGGGCGGACGGATCAATCATTTAGAAAAGAGCAACTATTTGTTTCTCTTTTTATGACGGTTCTTTCTCAGTCTTTTTTTACGCTTGTGCGTCGCAATTTTATGACGCTTTCTTTTTTTACCACAAGGCATACTCAAATAATTTTTTTAATGTTTTTAAATAAATAAGGTTAAAAGTTTTTTATAGTGTCAGCATCATTTCAGATGCGACCGGGATTTAATGTTTCAATTCCTCGATCCTTTTTTCCACTTCGGCTTTTACATCCTGCCGGTTGATATACTTAATGCTGTTTTGATACCAGCTTATAGCATTTTTCTTATCATTCATTCTTTCGTAGGTGTCGGCAATCAGCATAATAGCTTCCAGATTATCAGGCTGAATCCGATTAACCGATTCTAAACGGCTTATCGCTTTGTCATATTGTCCGGATATCAACGATCCTTTTGCCATGGTCATCAATGCATAGATATTGGTACTGTCTTTATCCAATACCGATTTGATTTTCAAGATGCCTTCCATTGGCATTGCCGAGATACCGCCGAACAGGTAACAAGCACCTAATCCTACAATTGAGGAATCATTCTCAGGGTTTAACTTCAAAGATCTTTCGAATAAGTCCTTGGCTTCCAGGGCTTCCCATTTTCTTTTTTCAGGGTCTCCTTCACTTTCCAGGTTATTTAAAAATAAATGGGCAGCAAAGGTGAGGTTTTTTTCGGAATTTTCCAATCTGGCGGCTTCGGCTTCATACCAGGCATACGGTTCAAATGCTGCGGCAGAATCTGCCCAAAAATGAGCTAATTGCTGATAAATTTTTATTTGTTGATCTTTTACATCGCCCCTTGAGATGGAATGTTCTAATGTATTAATGCGGATTAATTGTTCCGGTGTAAGTCTTTTTTTTGCTTCATCCAATATGCTGTCGGAAGTTAGTGAAGCGGTGATACTGGTTTCGCCGGAAGGTACTTGTGGTTTATTGCTTTGTTTGGGTGTAAACCTTCCCCATAAAAAAATGCTCAGCACTAAGCCAACTCCTGCACCAATTGTTATCCATTGAGGTCGCTTCAAGTCAAAAAAAATTTCGGGGCGAAGTTACCTTAAACCAACATATAAATGATGGAGATATGAAACGAATCTTTGTTGAAATTGAAGATCAGGCATCTTCTCCCGGGCCGGTATCAGGTTTGGGCTCTTTCAACTTTTTTACTTCGGCTACAAATTCTTTAGCCGGTTTAAACGCAGGAATATAGTGTTCAGGAATATGAACAGCAATATTCTTTTTGATGTTACGGCCAATCTTGGCAGCTCTTTTCTTGGTAATAAAACTGCCAAAGCCTCGAATGTAGATATTCTCGCCACCGGCAAGCGTATCTTTTACTTCCTTAAACATGGTTTCCAGGGTTACCAAAACGTCAACCTTGGGTATCCCTGTTTTTTCGGAAATCTGGTTAACCAGGTCGGCCTTTCTCATTGTTGCAGAATTTTTGTTGGTTTATGAATGCCAATTTAGTACAAAATAATATGATTGTCAAAGGGATAGGCATAAATATTTTTTCACCCTGCATAAAGAGTTGTTGAAAATCCCGGATATTTAGTTTTCGAAATCTCAAAATGTATAGTTGAAATGCAGAATATAACGAGCATAAAAGAACGGTTTTCAGAATTATTGTTGAAGTGGAATGATGAAAAAAACAATCGGCAAATGCCATGGAAAGGAGAGAAAGACCCCTTTAAAATATGGCTCAGCGAGATCATGCTTCAGCAAACCAGGGTGGAACAGGGACTAAATTATTACAATCGGTTCATCAACACATTCCCGGACATCCATCAATTAGCAAATGCGCCGGATGAAAAAGTATTCAAAATGTGGGAGGGATTAGGATATTATTCAAGATGCAAAAATCTACTATCAACCGCCAGGTATATTTCAAAAGAGCGAAGGGGAAAATTTCCCGAGACTTTTGAAGAAATAAAAGCATTAAAAGGCATCGGGCCTTATACCGCTGCGGCCATAGCGTCGTTTGCGTTTGATCTGCCCTATGCAGTTGTAGATGGAAATGTTTTCAGGGTGCTGGCAAGAGTGTTTGGAATAAAAGAACCGGTTGATTCAACAAAAGGAAAAAAAATCTTTTCCCATGTAGCAAATGAGTTGCTCTATAAAAGGCATCCCGGAAAATACAACCAGGCGATCATGGATTTCGGAGCAGTTATTTGCAAACCTGCTGCCCCGCTTTGTTCTCAATGTCCATTTCAAAAATCCTGTTTCGCATTTCTCAATAAGAAAATTGAGCAGTTACCTGTAAAAGCAAAAAAGATCAGCATCAAACATCGCTGGTTTTATTATTTACTCCTTGAATACAGGGGAAAAATTGCGATCAGGCAACGGACGCATAAGGATATCTGGCAACAGCTTTATGAATTCCCTCTGGTTGAAACAACAACAGAGCAAGATCAGAGGAGAATTCTACAGCTTGCAATAAAAAATAAAATACTTAAAAAGGATGGTTTTGAGTTTACATCTATGTCACCATTATACAAACAAAAACTATCACACCAACTGATCAGCGGACAATTTTTAAAAGTAAAACTGAAGCTAAAACCGGAAACAATGAAAGATTGCATCTGGATAAGTCATAAGCAGATTCATCAATTTGCATTTCCTGTGTTTATCAATCAATACCTGCAACAAAAGGATGGCAGGCAAAGCTTATTTTAATTACCTGTTAAACTCAATTGAAAAATTTTCTCAGTCCGCCCAAAAAAATTTAATTTTAAAGAGCATATGTAGCCTGAGATGAATTATTAACGAAAAAGGAACGTATATGAGAGGCGTAAACCGTGTAATGCTTATTGGCAACCTGGGGAAGGACCCGGAAGTACAAATGCTGGAAGGAAATATCGCAGTGGCCAAATTTCCCCTAGCTACAACAGAAACCTTTAAGGACAGGTCGGGAAAATTAATCTCACAGACCGAATGGCACACAGTGGTATTATGGCGTGGCTTAGCCGAACTGGCTCAGAAATACCTTCACAAAAGCAGTCTTGTTTATATAGAAGGCCGCCTGAGAACCCGCAGTTGGGAAGATAAAGAGGGCAACCGTAAGTTTGCGACAGAAGTGGTGGGTGATAACCTGATCATGCTGGACAAACGAACCGATACGGGTAACACTTCATCTTCCGGCGATATCAATTTAGAAGGTATGGGTGGTCATGACACCTCTTCTATGGGAGATCCATCGGAAAATCTTCCGTTCTGAAATCATAATTTTGTGGCAATAATAAAATAGGGCAGGTTCTTGACGGTGCCTTTATTATTTATTTATTTAGCAACGGTTAATCAATCACCCAAAATATCCTGCATTGGAAAGTCATTTGTTTATTAATTCTCTTCAACAAAAGCTTTCCTTTATTTTTTTAGATGCCAATCCGCAGACACCTGCATTCCTGATCGTATTATTGTTACTGTTATTGTTGCTTACTTTCACAATCTCCGGTGCCGAAGTAGCTTTGTTCTCATTGAACAGCAAAGATGTGAACATGCTAAAAACCAAGCAGCATGATGCTGCCCGGCGCATTGTACGACTGCTGGAAGAACCCCGGGAAGTGTATGCATCACTATTAATAGGAAGCACTTTCATAAACATTTGCATCATTGTTCTTTCCAATTTTCTTATTGATCAATTTGATTTTTTACCAAGAGAAAATGATTTGATCGGGATACTTTTTAAAGTAGTGACCATTGGGTTCGTGCTGATATTTTTCGGAGAAATATTTCCCAAGATATGGGCTACGCAAAATAATCTTCGGTTTGCATATGGTGCGTCATTTATTATTGAGTCCGTACATCTTTTATTGCGCAGGATCAGTATATGGACAGTGAAGCTGGCAAATAATATCGGGAAAAGATTAGGCGCAGATAAATCAGAGGTTGTAAGTATCAGGGAACTGGACCAGGCGATTGATGTAAAATCAGACGAAGAAACCACACCGGAAGAAAAAAATATCATGAAAGGGATCGTAAAATTTGCCAATATTTCTGTCAGGCAGATCATGCGAAGCCGGCTGGACATCAATGGAGTGGATTTTAACTGGTCATTCAGTGAATTGATCAAAAAAGTAGAAGAGTTTCATTATTCCCGCTTACCGGTGTATAAAAACAATCTTGATGACGTGGTGGGAATCATAAACACCAAAGACCTGATACCACATTTGAACGAAACTGAAAATTTTGATTGGCATTTACTGATGCGTCAACCATATTTTGTTCCGGAATCAAAACTTATAGAAGACCTGCTGAAAGATTTTCAGTCGAAACAGATCCATTTTGCAGTAGTGGTTGATGAGTTTGGGGGCACCAGCGGCATTGTGACCATGGAAGATATCCTGGAAGAAGTGATCGGCGAGATCAAGGATGAATTTGATGAAGAAGAGAATATGAACCGGAAGATCGATGACCGTAACTATATTTTCGAGGGAAAAACTATGCTGCACGATATGTGTAGGATGATGAAACTATCTATTGATACCTTTGACCAGGTGAGAGGAAACAGTGAATCTCTTGCCGGGCTGATACTGGAACTGTCCGGTGAATTTCCGGAAGTAAATACAGCGATACCCTGTGGTGATTTTCAGTTTACGATCCTGGAGACGGACAATAACCGGATCCGCCAGGTCAAAGTAACTATACTGCCCAAAGAATAAATTATATTGATTTGAAAAAAATATTTTTTTACGGATTCATAACAACTTGTTACACGATCATATTATTGTCCTGTAACAGCAATTACACTATCGGAAAAAAGAAAGGCTATTTTAAAATTGACTTCCCGGAAAAAAAATACCAGTTGTTCGATCAGCCGGGGTATCCGTACAGTTTTGAATATCCTGTTTATGCCAGGATTGTAAAAGACACTACTTTTTTTGAAGACAAACCTGAAAACCCGTGGTGGATCAATTTGGATGTCCCACAGTTTGCCGGTCGCATTTATATAAGCTATAAAATAATAACATCAAGGAATAAACTGGACTCATTGGTCAGTGATGCATTTAAAATGGCATACAAGCAACATGTCACCATTTCCACCGGTATCACCGACAGTGTGATGAAAACACCTAATGGCATTGAAGGCATTTATTTTTCACTTGCCGGAAATACCGCCACCGCCAATCAATTTTTCCTCACGGATTCCACTAAACATTTTTTAAGAGGCGCTTTATATTTTGATGCCACTCCTAATGCGGACTCGCTGGGTATTGTGAATGATTTTCTAAAACAGGATATCAAACACCTCATCAACACATTGACGTGGAAATAATGCAACCAGAAATCTTATTCAAACAAACAGCAGCCATTTCAAAAAGATTATTTTTGCAAACAAAAAAGCAAGCGTGGTAGTAATAGATAAAATATTGATCAGCGATGATGTGATTGAGAAAAAATTCGTCTGCGACCTCAGCAAATGCAAAGGCGGTTGTTGTGAAGAAGGAGATGCAGGAGCGCCATTAGATGATGAAGAATTAAAAACAATCACGGAACTGTATGAAAAAATAAAGGCTTATCTTCCTGAAGCTTCAATAAAGGAAATAGAAAAGAAAGGGAAATATGTATATGATGAAGAATTTGGCTGGGTGACTCCCACACTGGCGAGAGATAATGAAATATGTGTATATGGCGTCAGGGATGAAAAGGGTATCATTAAATGTGCTTTTGAGCAAGCCTACAATGATGGTGTGATCTCCTGGAAAAAACCAATGAGTTGTCATCTGTATCCCATCATTGCTAAAAAGGGAAAGCATGGTGATTACGACCGGGTGAATTATGAACCAAGGGAAATGTTATGCAATCCTGCCTGTGCATTAGGCAAAAAACTGAAAGTGCCGGTATATGAATTTTTAAAAGAAGCATTGATCAGGAAATACGGAGAAGAATTTTACCATGCATTGGATGTGGCGGCACAATTGCATGCAGCATCCAGAGAGAATGAAAAAATAAAAAAATAAGCTGTGAAAGAAACTGCTGCTCATTTTATTGCTAAAAGCACTATCAAAGCTGCCGACAAAGAACACCGGCGCAAGATCAATTTCAATATCGGAAAATATAATGCTGCAGTAATCCAGGGGAAGC
>DASZPW010000463.1:0-3423 GCA_035550155.1 Chitinophagaceae bacterium
TTTGCATCTTTGGTAGCGCCTACATCCGGCGTCAATGGATCACCGGGATATACCGGCATATCCATTACCGAACCTCTCTGCACTCCATCTTTCGGCCTGAAAGCTCCTTCGGGATACGTGTCGCCCTGGTCATATCCATCATCTGCCGGATCAGAATAAATGATGCAACCGATGGCGCCATGTTCAAACGCTACTTTTGGCTTGATCCCTCTCCACGAGCCGCCATATTTTGCAATTACAATTTTCCCTTTCACACTGACTCCCATTTGATCCAGTTGATCATAATCCGCCGGAACGCCGTGGTTCACAAAAACTAATTCCGCTGTCACATCGCCATCCGCAGAATACGCATTATAACTTGGTAACTGCTCTGATGTTTGACCCGTTGTTTTATCGCCGGCAACAGGGGGTTCCTGCAATTTGGGTTTATAAGTTTTATCACCTACAATTTCCAGCACTCTTGTTTTTGGAGTTGGAAACAAAGGATAATAAGATGCTATTTCAGTTTGATAACCCCAACTGCGAAAAAGATTCGCCATGTATTCCGCATTGGCTTTATCCTGCGGGCTGCCCACATGATGCGGATGAGAAGAAAGGAATTTCATCCATTCATCCTGGTTCGATGCTTTGATCAATGCATCAAACTGTTTTTCCCAATCCAATTGTTTGGCAGCATTGGCATCGGTGAAGCCCATCAGTTTTTCCTGGGCATGTACTACTGCGAAAAGAAATGAACCTGCAAGAATTAAAAACAATTTTTTCATGATGCGTGGTTTTTTATTTTATGATGTCGGCTGTATTGCTACTATCATCGCCTGTTGTGTCACTCACTTCAGGGTTCTGTAATGCTATTGAGCAATTTCAGGAACAGGTTTTAAATTTACGAGGTTTTATGAAACGGATACATTTCCATTTTCAACTATCCGTTGTCAACTGTTGTTCTACAAATTCTTTATCTCCGCAATCAGATCTTGCAACACTTTCTTTGCATCGCCGAACAACATAGAAGTTTTCTTTTGGAAGAACAGGTCGTTCTCGATTCCGGCATAACCCGGTTTCATACTCCTTTTATTTACTATTACATTCTTTGCTAATTCCACATCCAGTATCGGCATTCCATAGATCGGTGATGAAGGATCCGTTTTAGCGGCAGGATTCACTACATCATTGGCGCCCAGCACCAGCACTACGTCCGTTGTCGGGAATTCTTCATTCGCCTGGTCCATTTCCAGCAATTTTTCATAGCTCACATCGGCTTCCGCCAGCAATACATTCATGTGACCGGGCATGCGTCCCGCAACAGGATGTATCGCATATTTTACATCCACGCCTCTTTCAACCAATAATTTTTCAAGATCATGACAGGCATGTTGTGCTTGCGCCACCGCTAATCCATACCCAGGAACGATCATTACTTTATTGGCATAAGCCATCAGCACAGCAGCATCGCTCAGCGCAATTTCTTTGTAAGCGCCTTGTTGTTTTTTTCCTGCAGGACCAGCTTTGCTTCCACCAAAAGAACCTATGAGCACATTCGCCAAAGAACGGTTCATGGCTTTACACATCAATATAGTGAGCAATGTTCCTGCAGCGCCAACCAAAATACCGCCGGTCAGCATTACTTTATTGTTGTATAAAAATCCGCCACAAGCTGCAGCCACACCGGTAAAAGAATTCAACAAAGAAATTACTACCGGCATATCTGCACCACCGATGGGCATCACGAAGAAGATTCCGTATAAAAGTGCTAAAAAGAAAACTCCATAAAATAGTAAATGTCCTTTCAGTGTAAACAAAACATTTGTTCCGTCAAACCGGAACAAGTCATTCACATTTATAAATAAATAAATCGCTAACGCAAATACGCCGAATAAAATGACGAGGTTGAAAATATGTTGGCCTTTAAATGAAAAATCTTTAATTCTCCCATTCAATTTTCCCCAGGCGATCATGCTTCCGGCAAAAGAAACGGAGCCAATTATTAAACCCAATAAAATAATAAGAAGCTCTCCTTGTGAAACAGCAGTCGCCAGAAAACTTGATGGAGGTAATGATGTAACAATTGGATGTTTAACTAACCTGTTAAACTCAACAATGGAGATCAATGCCGCACAGGCCCCGCCCATTCCATTGAACATACTCACCATCTCCGGCATTGCCGTCATCTTAATTTTTTTGGCAGCCAATGTGCCGATGATCCCGCCAATTAAAATTCCTCCGAAGATCCAGCCGTAATTGTGCAGCTTGTTTCCCTGGTCGTCTTTATATAAAAAAATTGTTCCGAGAATGGCAATAGACATTCCAAATGCGGCCAAAAGGTTTCCTCTTCTCGCCCTGTCCGGACGAGCCAGCATCTTTAATCCCAAAATAAATGTAACAGCCCCTACGAGATAAATTAGTGTAAGTATGTTTAATTCCATTTCAAAAATTAAAAAGTAAAAAGTAAAAATTCAAAATTGAGTTTCGTCATTTTTTTGATTTTTTACTTTTGAATTTTGACTTGTTATTTTTTCTTCTTTTTGCTAAACATCTCCAGCATTCTATCCGTCACCACAAATCCGCCTACCACATTCAGCGTACCTAATATCACAGCAAGAAATCCCAGAATCAAAGCGAGATAATTATCATGCTCCGCTCTTCCCATCACTATGATCGCACCGATGATGACCACACCATGAATAGCATTAGCACCGCTCATCAATGGCGTGTGTAATACACTCGGCACTCTGCCGATCACTTCAATACCCACAAAGATCATCAGGATGACGATGTAGATCATTTGCTGGTTCTCCAGGATCCAACTAAGTATGTTCTGCATAATTCGTTATTGTTTTACTCTTTCATGAACCACTTCTCCATTATGAGCAATGCAACTGCCTTTCACCAGGTCATCATCCCAATTCAGATTCAGTTGTCCTTCCTTATTAATGATCAGGTTCAGGAAATTCAGAATATTTTTTCCATACATTTTGCTGGCATCAGATGGCATGGTTGCCGGCAAATTCGAATTGCCCACTATTGTGACGCCATTATGAACTACCGTTTCATCATTTTTTGTAAATGGTGTATTACCGCCGGTAGCTGCTGCAATGTCAATGATCACAGAACCGTTACGCATATTATCTATCATTTCTTCTGTGACCAATATCGGTGCTTTTTTTCCGTGAATTTGTGCAGTCGTAATCACGATATCTGCTTTGGCAATACTCTCAGCAATCTTTGCTTTTTGTCTTTTCATGAAATCTTCTGTTTGCTCTACCGCGTATCCGCCGGCTTTGCTGGCATCAGCAGCACCTTCCACTTCTATGAATTTTGCACCGAGGCTCATTACTTCATCTTTCACGGCAGGGCGTGTATCAAAAACTTCTATCACAGCTCCAAGACGGCGGGCTGTAGCAATTGCCTGTAGACCTGCAACACCCG
>DASZPW010000464.1:0-3296 GCA_035550155.1 Chitinophagaceae bacterium
AAATGCGTTGACAATTCTGAAATTTCCAAACCGCATTCTTTGATCAAACCTTTCAATTCATCAGCGTATGTTTTACTTTCGGCAGCTTTTTGCAGATCGATGCAACGGGGATCCCATGTTGGAATTTGCACGGCAACGTAACCAAGGCTTTTTACCCATTGACATATTGATCTAAGATCATTGAATGGCGGATTATCACCCATGAATTGTGCTAAAAAAATTGCAGGGCCTTTAATAGTTGTCATCGCTTATTGAATATTGTAAATTGAATATTTAATATTTTTAAATCTCAAAATTCTTCCATTTTTTATCTGACTTTGAAGAGGCAACAACATTTTCAATAAACGCCATTCCTCTCACTCCTTCTTCCACCCCGGGGAAATCGAGCCATTCAGGTTTTGGTTTTTCATTGTTCAGTTGAGCATCTACACATAAAGCGAAGTTTCGATACAAATTTGCAAATGCTTCCAAATAACCTTCTGGATGACCGCCTGGTGTTCTTGTGTTATGGGTTGCATACGAATATAAATATCCTGCACCGGTACGAAATCTCTCAGCCGGTTTATCCAGCCATTTTATTTCTAATGTATTGGCATCTTTTTGTTGCCATTCCAATCCACCTTTTTCCCCATATACTCTTATTTTTATATTGTTTTCTTCTCCAGCAGCTATTTGTGTGGCAAATAAAATTCCGCTGGCACCATTATTAAATTTCAGCAATACGTCGCCATCATCATCAAGTTTTCTTCCTTTTACATAAGTATTCAGATTAGAACACATATGTGTGACCTGCAAACCGGAAACATATTCTGCCATATTAAAAGCATGGGTGCCTATATCTCCCATTGCCCCTGCTATTCCGCTTTTTGAAGGATCTGTTCGCCATGAAGCTTGTTTCTGATCAGTTCCTTCTAAAAATGTGCTCAACCAACCCTGTGGATATTCAATATATATTTTGCGAATATTTCCTAACAAACCATCCTTTACCATTTGTCTTGCCTGTTTTATCATTGGATAACCGGTGTAGGTATGTGTCAGGCAAAAATATTTTCCACTTTTTTCAACAACCTGTTTCAATTGTTTTGCTTCATCCAGATCAAATGTCATTGGCTTATCCAATACTACATGAAATCCATTTTCCAATGCAAGCTTTGCAGGTTCAAAATGTATATGATTTGGGGTAACGATGCTGACAAAATCCATTCGCATATTTTCCGGCAATTCATTTTCTCTCCGGATCATTTCTTTAAAAGAACCATACACACGATCAATGGGGAGAAAAAGTTCTCTTCCTGCATATTTTGATTTTTCAGGATCGCTGCTGAAGGCACCGCAGACCAATTCGATCATTCCATCCATATTTGCTGCAATACGATGCACTGCTCCGATGAATGCACCAGGACCTCCACCAATCATTCCCATTCTTAATTTTCTATTCACCATAGAAACCGTTTTCGTTGAATAATTTTATTGTTCCGAACCGGAAATGTATTTTTAAAAATAGTACATTTAGTTTTTACAACACTACACACAAAACTAACGATATGCAAGCTGTAAAAAGAAATCAACTTTTCGTTGCCAGTTGCCTGGCATTGCTGGTTACATCATTATCATTCGGAATACGGGCCGGAATTCTTGATCGCCTCGGAGTTCAATTTGGATTGGATAAATCTCAATTAAGCACAATTACGGCCACTGCTTTCTGGGGATTCCCTCTTGCAGTAGTTATTGGCGGAATGGTTGTCGACATTATCGGAATGAAACGTTTGCTGATGCTGGCGTTCGCATTTCATATGATCGGCATCCTGCTAACCATCTTTGCCGGAAGTTTTTCTAATCCTTTCTGGTCTTTATTTATTTCTACACTTTGCATTGGAATTGCGAACGGTACCGTGGAAGCCGCCTGCAATCCATTGGTCACAACACTTTTTCCTGAAAATAAAACCACCAAACTGAGCCATTTTCATTTGTGGTTTCCGGGTGGCATTGTTATTGGAACACTCATTGTTTATTTCTTCGACAAAGTCGCACTTGGCTGGCAAATACAAGTGGCAATGATGTTCATCCCGGCAATCATATATGGATTTTCTTTTGCCCGTCAACAATTCCCCGTAACAGAAAGAGTGGCTAAGGGCATTTCGACCGGAGAAATGTATCGCTCATTATTAAATCCGCTTTTCTTTTTCATGTTCATCTGCATGTTTGGAACTGCCATCACAGAATTATTTACAGGCCAATGGATGGGAGTACTCTTAAATAATATTTCAGAAAATGCGATTCTGCTGGTAACAATTTATACAGCAGTCATGGCAGTAGGAAGAGGATTTGCCGGACCTGTTGTACATCGCCTTGCGCCGCACGGAGTTTTATTAGCTTCTGCGATCATTTCTGCACTTGGTTTATATATTTTAAGCCATACTACGGGCAATATGATATTTGTTGGAGCATTGGTTTTTGGAATTGGCGTTTGCTATTTCTGGCCAACGATGCTTGGATTTGTTTCGGAGAATTTACCAAAAACCGGTGCAGTTGGTATCAACCTGATGGGTGGCGCCGGAATGTTTGCCGTTTCAGTTTATATGATGTTCATGGGTGGCGTTTATGATAATAAAATTCTGAAACATCTGCCGCCAGGGGCTGATTTGAAATTATATAACTCCCCGGAAGCTACCGATCTGATGAAACAATCTTTATCGACGGCAAATAAAGCTGCCGGCCCGGAGATTATCAACACTACGCTGATCATTCCGCTTATTTTGATCGTAGCATTTGCAGGTTTGTTTATTTATATGCAAAAAAGAAAGAAAAACAACCTGAGGAAAGTGTGAAACCGATGAAAATCGTAAATTGAATTGCGTACAACATGAAAAATAAAATTTCAAGGAGAAAGGCTTTGAAGCAATTTGCACTTGGTTCCGCAGCCATTGGAACCGCTTCGCTAACATCTTTCACAAAAGATGAAGAAGCAACTACTTTTCAATCCGATAGTTATCGGTTGAAAGGGAATATCAATCATTCTGTTTGTCAATGGACGTATAATTTTTTATCGCTAGAAGAATTATGCCAGTTGGTGAAGAAAATTGGTTTCGGTGCCATTGATCTTATTGCTCCGAAAGACTGGCCTACACTTCAAAAACATGGCATTTACAGTTCCATGTGTTATATCAGCGGTAAAGTAAGCCTGACTGATGGATTCAATGATAAAAAATTTCATGAGCAGTTGATAAAAGATTACCTCGATGTAATCCCTCTCATGGCGAAAGCCGGTTATAAAAATCTTATCTGTTTCAGCGGTA
>DASZPW010000465.1:0-3121 GCA_035550155.1 Chitinophagaceae bacterium
GAAACAACGGCGCCACTGTTCAGCAGGTCGTTCTTTATCAGTTTAAAATGTTTATCTACATCACCCTGTCCAAACATGTATATCAGATTATTCCTGTTATAACCTGCATCTCTGTCTAACGTATGCTGAATTTGTTTTTGAATGATGAGTGTACTGATGATAAGCACAATCGCAAACGTAAACTGCACTACTACCATCACCTTGCGGGGATTAATAGCGGCTTCGGCTTTTTTAAATGTTCCTTTTAAAACTTTGGCTGGCTTGAAAGCTGAAAGAAAAAAAGCCGGATAAATACCTGCCAATATTCCTGAGATCAAAATAAAAGCGAGAGCAAACAGCCAGAATGATGGATCACTATAATTGATAAAAAGTTCTTTATTCACTAATGAATTGAAACTGCTCAAACTTATTTGCACAATAAATAATGCTATCAAGAAAGATACTAACGAAAACATGATGCTTTCACTGATAAACTGAAATATCAGTTTTTCACGATGAGCACCCATTACCTTTCGAATGCCTACTTCCCTTGCTCTTTTTTCACTGCGTGCAGTGCTAAGATTCATAAAATTGATGCAGGCGATCAGTAAAATAAAAGCGGCGATGATAATGAATAATCTTACTGTTTCTATCGGGCCATCTGTTAATTTCCCGTTTTCAGATTTTGAATATAGATAAGCCCGGCTTAATGGTTGTGTAAACACTTCCGTTGTAGATGGAGAAGCGGTGCCTTTTGTATGATCAATGGTGATGTCTCTTACTTTCGCATCAAACAGAGCCTGGGAAGCGCCTGGTTTAAGCAGTGCATACGTAAACACACTGTTATTATCCCAACTGCTGTCGCTCCAGCCAAGTTTATCCATATATGACCAGGGCAACAAATATTCAAAATTGAATTTTGTATTGTTGGGGAGATCTTTCAGCACGGCAGTTACGGTGCAATTGTTCGAACTATCAATACGTACTGTTTTCCCGATAGCAGATTCGTTTCCAAAGAATTTTTTTGCCAGTTTTTCTGTAAGAACAATATTATAACTGCTGCTCAAACACTGGCTGATACTGCCTTCTTTTAATGGGAAATCAAATACATTGAGAAAACCAGTGTCGGCAAAAGCGCCCTGGATATTGAGGTGTTTTTCTCCCTGTGTAAGCAGGAAGGTTACATTATTATACCGAACAACATCTTCGACTTCCGCATAATCATTTTTTAAAGTTGTAGCCAGTATTTTTGGTGTATTGGGCCATGCCCATTTGTTACCGACACCATCTTTGTCACGGTTGTACAGCAGGTATATCCTGTTTTCATTTTTATAAAACCGGTCTGTGCTCAATTCATTCTGCGCCCATAATAAAATAAGCATGGCAGCAGCCATGCCGACGGCAAGGCCTGCAATATTTATAATTGCAAAACCTTTGTTGCGACGTAGATTTCTGAGAGCAGTTTTGAAATAGGTTTTAATCACAGCTATCAATTTTAGGTTTTTGACCGTATAGGTATGTTCAGTTATCCCTTGCACAGGTTCAACCCCCATGCCATTTTAAAAGGCTTTGTTTCATAATTGGCTGTAACCCACCTTGCAAAGCAAGTGTTCGAAAACGGACACTTACTGTGCACAACCGAACATGTTTTTATTCCGTTCGCAATGATTTTACCGGGTTAGCAACAGCCGCTTTGATCGCCTGAAAGCTGATAGTAATAAACGCAATCAACAAGGCAAGCGATCCTGCAATGATAAACACCCACCAGCCAATAGAAATTCTGTATGCAAAATTTTGCAGCCATTTGTTCATAAAATACCAGGCAAGTGGTGATGCGATCAGCAATGCGAGCAATAACAAACGCACAAACCCTTTTGACAACAAAGCCACAATTCTTATTGAAGATGCTCCCAACACTTTTCGTATTCCTATTTCTTTTGTTTTGTTCACTGCTGCTAATGCTGTCAGGCCAAACAATCCAAGACAAGCGAGAAAAATGGCAATGCCACCTGCCCAACCGATAACATTACTCCATCTTGCTTCTGATTTATAAAATCGATTCAAACTTTCATCCAAAAAATCATATTTAAGAGGTAACTCAGGAGCAACATCCGTCCAGGCTTTTTTGATGGCTCCTAATGCAACGGAAGGATTGCCTGCTTTTATTTTTACAAAATATTTGTAGGGCGCATAATCATGAAACTGTTGAAACATCTGCGGCTCTATTTTTTCACTGAGCGATAAAAAATTGAAATTTTTTACCACGCCGATCACTTCGGGGGTGAGATCATCAGCATACCCGGTTATTTTTTGACCGATGGCTGATTGAGGAGTCCAGCCGAAATCATTCATCATGGATTCATTAATGATAACTGATGTCACAGTGTCTGAGGCAATGGCCGGATCAAAATTTCTTCCTGCAATCAATTTTATTCCCATCAGGTCAATGTAATTCGGATCAACATAATATTCATATACGGCTTTATGTGTTCCCCTGTAGTCAAAGTCTGATCGGCTCCATCCCATACCATCTCCCAATCCTAATTCAGCGCTGGCTACTGCGGCAATTTGTGGTTGGTTTAATAAAGTTTGTCTGAAAATTGGATATGCTTTTTTTGTTTCTACTCCTTCTGCATCCACCATCACTACATTCTCTTTGTTAAATCCCGGATTTTTGTTTTGCATGAATTTCAACTGCTGTAAAATAATGATCGTAGAAATGATCAACCCGATTGAAAGAATGAATTGAACAGTTACCAATGATCTTGTAAAGAAATTTGAGCCGCCTACACGAACCTTGCTTTTTAATACTTCAATGGGCCTGAATCCTGAAAGCACCAGGGCAGGGTATATGCCTGCGAACAATCCGACTAAAAATACCAGCGCAAACAACATCCAAAGCATTTCGGGATATTGTGATAAGGAAAAGTGCAATGCTCTTCCGGAAAGATTATTAAAATAAGGCAACAATAGTTTACCTAACAGCAAACCTATTACTGCAGATAAAAAACTTAACAATAATGCTTCAGCCAGGAATTGAAATACGAGTTGTCTTTTTTCGCTGCCAATGACTTTTCGAACACCAATTTCTTTTGCCCTGCTGGCTGAACGTCCAATAGCCAATGTGGTGAAATTGATAATG
>DASZPW010000466.1:0-6197 GCA_035550155.1 Chitinophagaceae bacterium
AACACCCGGTGTGCTTCTCTGAATGCGGCGGCCAGGTTTTCAAAGTAACTGATACAAAAAGCCATCAACACAAAATCAAACTGCATATCCTTATAAGGCAAATGTTCTGCCTCACCTGCCATCACTTCAATTCCTCTCTTCAAAGCCAATGCTCTCATGTTATGAGCAGGCTCAATACCTTCTTTGATGCCCAACTCTTTCGCAAATCGGCCGGTGCCCAGGGCTACCTCCATTCCGCGAATAGTATCACCAACAGGCAAGAGATCACGAATAGCTTCAACTTCACTCTGAAAAACGAATGGATATTTATCATACCATTCTTCATATTCCGCTACATGGTCATTGAAAGGTAGTGATTGAATCATAAAACAGAAATTAGTTTAAAACGATACCCAAAACTATTTTATCCCCAAACCCATTTCAATGACAGAGAACATTTGAAAACCTGATAGTAGTCAAAATGTTTCTTCCGGTATGCAACTACTTTTATTAAAACAAAAAAATCACCGTATGACAACCGGAGCATTAATAGGCGAAGTGCTTCTGACACTTCAAAATGAAAAAGGGAATATCTGCGTATCAGTGATCGTACCTACTCACCGAACCTCCCCTGACCGGCGATCAGATAAACTGAATACAAAAACAGCTATTGAAAAGGCAGAGCAATTATTGAAGACGAAATATTCATCTGATATAGTTTCTCCCTTGATGAATAAATTACACGAACTCTTTCAACAGATCGACTTTGATCGTAATGAAGAAGGCTTGGGTTTGTTTGTATCTTCTAATATTCAACTGCAGCTGTCATTTCCATTCCGGGTGGAAGAAAAGATCGTTGTCGGAGATAGTTTCGAGATCCGCGATGTGTTATATAAAGTAAATTATTCTGATCCGTATTATGTGATATTGCTGACACAACACGGAGCTCATCTTTTTCAAGGTTCCTGGAATACACTTGATGAGATCAAAGACAAGCATTTCCCAATGGAATATGAGGACGAATATGTTTATAACCCTCCGAGTCGCAGCATGTCGTATGCGGGACAGGCTCATGTAAAAAGCTTTGAAAAAGATAAATCCGAAATGGAAGAGATCCGCTTTAAAAACTTTTTTCACAAGGTAAATAAATTGCTGAACGGATACCTGCTCAACAACGAGCCCCTGATTATGTTGGGTACTGAAAAGCTTTTGGCTTTGTTCGAAAATGTTTCTACTCATCAAAAACATTTCGCAGGAAAAATAACAGGCAGCTACAGTTATCTTAACCCCAAACAACTGTCAGAACTTGTGTCCCCTGTTATATTCAGTTACCTCCAAAATAAAAGAGTTAAACTCATTGACGAATTCGTAGAAAAAGTAGGGCAACACCTTGCTACCAGCGGCATCCAGGATATCTGGAGCGCTGCAATGGAAGGAAAAGCGTTCAAACTATTAGTAGAAAAAGATTATCGGTGTCCCGGGTTTTTAGATGAAAATAATTATCATCTTTACCTCAAGCCGCCGCAAAAACCACATATAGTTTTAGCAGACGCAGTAGATGATCTGATAGAACTGGTTTTGAAAAAAGAAGGAAGGGTATTCTTTGTAAATAATGGGCAATTGAAAAATTATGACCGGATCGCATTGATCACCCGGTATTGAATCATCGGATCACTGTTATCAATCAGAAAAAACCCTGACGATGATCATTGTTATGCGTTAATCCATGAAGTTATCTTTACGTCAGTTTTAATCCGGGTTAGGTCGGTTGAGAAGGAAAATAGATATAGCTGTTTAAAAGACAGTAAACTATTTGACCACAAAACGGAATAAAAATCGTTGACTTAACCAGGACGATAGCCGGATTAAACAGATTGATATAGAATAACGGTTATAAAAGGCTATAAGCTGTATCAGTCGGTTGCAGGGCGAGTTCTTTGGAACCCGCCCTGTTTGTTTATAAATGGATCAAATTGTATAGACATTCGCAATCAATAAAATTCATGCTGGGTGTCATTTTAATGCTATTAAGTTTTATTCTATGAGGTTAATAAAATGATACGGGTAACCTTCTTTTTTATTTCTTTAATTGACCAGGAGGTGGAAAACAATAGTAGCAGCTTTTATAAAAATCCGATTCTTCATTTATTCAATAGCAAATAAAAAAGGAACCGGCGGGTAGCCGGTTCCGCGATACAGTAGTTTTCATACTGTTTTAAGAGTATTATTGTCTACTTTAATCTTACCGGAGTCGGAACGAATTCCGTACGCCGATTACTACAAATATAGTTGCAGGTTGATACCTTAAACAATGAAGCAAATCATTATTTCCCCTGATAGCTATCATTCATCTATTCTGATATTGGAGTAAACTTTACATGCCAGTAATTAAAAATTATAATGCCTGATAATTTCAATCGACAAAATAACGCACCACCCAAAAGGCAATTTAAATGGTGGTGGATTTACCTGCTGTTGCTGGCAGCGTTGTTATTCCCTTATGTGTCCGGGCTGTTTTCTCCTATAAAAGAGATCACCTGGCAGCAGTTTCAAAATGATATATTAAGCCGGAATGCAGTTGAAAAAATTGTGGTCGTCAATAATGAAACGGCAGAAGTGTATATAAAAAAAGATTTAGCCAATGATCCGCAATTCAAGGATGTGTTCAAACCTGCTATAGGAAAAGGGATCAAAGAAGGGCCGCATTATGTTTTTAATATTGGCTCAGTAGAATCATTTGAAAGAAAAATGGATGAAGTACAAAAAAACATTCCAATGTCAGAACGAATCAGTGTCAGTTATGAAAAAAAGAGAAGCTGGTTTTGGGATGTTTTAAGCTGGGTGCTTCCGTTTGTATTACTGCTTGGACTATGGAATTTCATATTCAGAAGAACAACCGGCATGGGAACAGGTGCCGGCGGCGGAACTTCCATTTTCAATTTTGGCAGATCAACAGCGACATTGGTAGAAAAAGAAAAAAGCAGTGTTACATTTAAGGATGTTGCGGGGCTGGAAGAAGCGCAAACAGAAGTAAAAGAGATCGTTGATTTCTTAAAAAATCCTGAATCATTTACAAAGCTGGGAGCAAAAATTCCGAAGGGGGTGATTCTTGTCGGTCCTCCGGGCACCGGGAAAACGCTTTTGGCAAAAGCCGTGGCAGGCGAGGCACAGGTGCCGTTCTTTTCTATTTCGGGATCTGAATTTGTGGAAATGTTTGTCGGAGTCGGGGCTTCAAGAGTTCGGGATCTTTTCAGAAGAGCGAAAGAAAAAACACCCTGCATTATTTTCATTGACGAAATAGATGCTATCGGAAGATCGAGAGGAAAAGGTGCATTTTTAAGTGGCGCTAATGATGAAAGAGAAAGTACACTCAATCAATTACTCACTGAGATGGATGGTTTTGGAACAAATAGTGGCGTGATCGTCTTAGCAGCTACCAACCGTGCGGATATGCTGGATCCGGCATTGCTCCGCCCGGGAAGATTTGACCGTCATATTTACCTGGAACTTCCGAACCTGAAAGAGCGGGAAGAAATTTTCCAGGTGCATTTGCGCCCATTGAAATATGATGAATCGATCGATGTCCATTTTCTCGCTGCGCAAACTCCGGGATTTTCAGGCGCTGACATTGCCAACATTTGCAATGAATCGGCTTTGATCGCTGCACGGAGAAAAAAAGAAAAAGTAGGAAAGGAAGATTTTCTTGAAGCCATTGATAGAGTCGTAGCAGGTCTCGAAAAGAAAAGCAAGATCATTTCACCGGAAGAAAAAAAGATCATTGCTTATCATGAAGCCGGTCACGCAGTAGTAAGTTGGTTATTGAAAAATGTAGATCCCCTCGTAAAAGTTTCTATTATTCCGAGAGGAAAATCTTTAGGGGCTGCCTGGTATTTGCCAGAAGAAAAACAATTGAGAAGTGAATCTGCTTTTACCGATCATCTCTCAGCTACGCTTGGAGGTAGAGCTGCCGAAGAGATCATGTTTGGAGAAGTATCATCCGGTGCATTGGACGATCTTGAAAAAGTGACCAAAGAAGCCTATATGATGGTTGAATATTATGGTTTCAATAAAAAAATCGGGAACATAAGCTTCTACGATTCTTCCGGGCAAAGAGATATGACTATTCAAAAACCTTATAGTGAAGAAACCGGTAAAATGATCGATGAAGAAGTTCGAAAATTAGTCAGCAATGCATATGAAAGAACAAAAACGGTTTTGCTGGAACATAAAGATAAATTGAGCAAAGTAGCAGAGCTTCTTTTGCAAAAAGAAATGATCTTTAAAGAAGACCTGGAAACCATTTTAGGAAAACGAGCGGAGCAAATAGATTTGAATCCATCATTAGCTCAACCACAAACCACCACTACAGCTGCTGCATATATTGACGTTACACCTTAACAGTACTGGTAGTAATGTCCGGCGGTTCATTTTCATGTTTCACTTGTTCCTTTACAAGTTTTTTCAATTCCTTTAAAACCTCCGTTGCAGATTTTTTATATTGCCCGGATTCCCGGCGCACATACAATGTCCCCCCAAATATATCCAGCCTTATTTCACATACCTTATTTTCCTTTCGCAATTCCTTGTATTCATGAAGATATACTTCAGCCCTGGAAATGTGATGATAAAGATGCGATAAAGCCATTAACTTTTCTTTTATAAAATCAACCAGCTTTTCTTCCTCTTTTATCTGTTCGGCATGTATTTCAATTGTCATAACTGATAGTTTGATTAATGAATAAGTTTTATAACCGTATACAAAATTATTATATCCCAAATGCAGAGAAGCTGATGCCGGTCAGTTGGAAACATGAACCCGGAATGGATTTTCCGTCTGACGATCATCATTTGAGCACTTAACTTCAATCATAGCTAAATGGAAAGCATGATCTTATTATTGAAAGTTACTGATAAATTTGTGATAGCATGTCTTCCGGTAAACCAAAAGCAAATTTTCATAATTACACTGCGAATAACAAAGTGGAGCTTGTTCGTGGCGGTAAAAATTATTTTGATCTGATGCTGGAGTTGATCAGCCGGGCAAAAGATACCATACACCTGCAGGTTTATATTTATGATGATGATGAAACCGGCACCAGGGTAGCCAATGCGTTGAAAGCCGCCGTAGAAAGAAAAGTGCAGGTATATCTTATGGCAGACGGTTATGCATCGCAAGTAATGTCACAAAAATTTATTGATGATCTTAGGACTGCAGGAATTCATTTCCGTTTTTTTGAAACTATTTTCCGCAGTAAATATTTTTACTTCGGCAGGCGATTGCATCATAAAGTATTAGTGGTTGATACCCGATACGCATTAGTAGGCGGATTGAATATTTCTGACCGCTACAATGATATGCCGCGACAACCCGCATGGTTAGACTTTGCTTTGTATGCCGAAGGAGAAATTGCAAAACAATTATGTGTGTTATGCTGGAAAACATGGAAAGGTTTTCCGCGGCGAATGGGCATCACCCCATGTGAACAAAAAGAATTGCAATTTTATTTTCCAGATGGAGAAAAAAGCATGGTGCGAATGCGACGCAATGATTGGGTTCGAAGAAAGAACCAGATATCCCGTAGCTACATCGAAATGCTGAAGACCGCAAAAACCGAGATCACAATTTTATGCAGCTATTTTTTGCCCGGGAGGATCATGCGTAAAAACATATTGCAGGCTCTTCAACGGGGAGTACAAATAAAAGTGGTGCTGGCAGGATTATCCGATGTGATGTTAGCAAAAAATGCAGAACGCTATATTTACGACTGGATGCTTCGAAATAAAATTAAAATTTTCGAATACCAGGGAACTATACTGCACGGGAAAGTGGCGGTATGTGATACTGAATGGCTGACCATCGGATCATACAACGTCAATAACATCAGCGCTTATGCCAGTATTGAGTTGAACTTAGATGTACACAATCCCTCTTTCGCTGAAAAAGTAGATGAAGCATTGGAACAGATCATTCGGGAAAATTGTATGCAAATAACTGAAGAGCGGCTTGCTAAAATCACCACGATATTCAAACGCCTGGTCCGATGGAGTTCTTATCAGATAATAAAACTGGGTTTTTACCTTTTCACTTTTTATTTCCGGGAAAAAAGTTGAGATATAAAATCAATTTCCTTCGATCCTTTTGATCAGCGATTGGGTCGTTTCCCAGGTCCAGTCAGCAAATCGTCCACGCTGAACGACAAATTTATTTCCGCTTTTAT
>DASZPW010000467.1:0-8885 GCA_035550155.1 Chitinophagaceae bacterium
TCATGATCTGCTTATTCAGCCTTTAGCAAAGATCGTTGGGGCATTGCCGCATGAAGTAGTAGTAATGAATCAACTTACCGTAAATCTGCACCTGATGATGGTGAGTTTTTACCAGCCATCCGGAAAGAGAAAAAAAATTATTTGCGAATCAAAAGCATTTCCCAGCGATCAGTATATGTTCGAAACGCATATCAAACATTATGGCTTGAAACCGGAAGAAGTGATCGTGGAAGTGTCACCGAGACAAGGTGAGCAGTTGGTGCGAATGGAAGATATTCTTTCTTCAATTGAGCAATACAAAGATGAGTTGGCTTTGGTATTATGGGGCGGAGTGAATTATTACACCGGTCAGTTGTTCGATATGCAAACGATCACCAAAGCGGCGCAATCAGCCGGGGCGAAAGTTGGTTTTGACCTGGCTCATGCTGCCGGAAATGTTCCGCTGCAATTGCACAACTGGAATGTAGATTTTGCATGCTGGTGCAGTTATAAATATCTGAACTCCGGTCCCGGAGCTATGGGGGGAGTTTATATTCATGAACGATATCACAAGAATAGTTCAATACAACGTTTAGCAGGTTGGTGGGGATATGATAAGGAGACCCGTTTTCAAATGAAAAAAGGTTTCAAACCTGTGTTGACCGCAGAAGGATGGCAACTCAGCACACCATCGCCTGTTTTATTTGCGGCGCACAAAGCAGCGTTGGAAATTTTTGACGAAGCCGGGCTGGAACAAATACATGCTAAAAGAAAAATGCTGAGCGATTATTTATTGTTCATATTAGATTCCTGCAATTCACGATCAAAAGAAAAAATGATTGAAGTGATCACACCAAGACAGGAAAGTGAAAGAGGATGCCAGGTATCTATGCTGATGTTGAAAAATGGAAAGAAGGTTTTTGATAAACTTTCTGCCAATGGAATATTTGCCGATTGGCGGGAACCGGATGTGATCCGCATTGCGCCCGTTCCATTGTATAACACATTTGAAGAAGTGTGGACGTTTGGTGATACACTGCAAAAGATTTTATCTTCGCAATAATGACCCGCAAACAGCTTGTACACGAAATTTTCCAAAAGCGATCTTATCTCTGTGTTGGTTTGGATTCTGACATCACAAGGATCCCGAAACATCTTTTATCAGCTGCTGATCCTGTTTATGAATTCAATAAACAGATCATTGATGCCACAAAAGATCACTGCATCAGTTACAAGATCAACACTGCTTTTTATGAAGCGATGGGAGTGAAAGGTTGGGAAACATTGGAGAGAACGGCACACTACATTCCTTCCACCCATTTCAAGATTGCAGATGCCAAGCGTGGCGACATCGGGAATACGTCTGCGCAATATGCAAAAGCTTTTTTTGAAACGATGAATTTTGATGCCATTACTGTTGCACCTTATATGGGAGAAGACAGTGTGAGACCTTTTTTGGAATATCAGAATAAATGGGCCATTGTATTGGGGCTTACTTCCAATTCCGGCGCTAAAGATTTCGAACTTCAAAAAACAGGAAATGATCTTTTGTATGAAAAGGTTTTAAAGACCGTTACAAAATGGGGAACAACAGACAACCTCATGTTTGTTGTTGGTGCTACTCAGGCTGATGAATTTACCAATATCCGGAAGATCATTCCCGAACATTTTCTTTTGGTTCCCGGAGTAGGAGCGCAGGGAGGGAGTTTAAAAGACATCTCAGAAAAAGCAATGATCAAAAACACTTCGTCCGTTGCACAGTGTGGTTTGCTTGTAAATGTGAGCCGTGCAATAATTTTCGCTTCGGATAAAGAAGATTTTGCGGAGCAAGCAAAATCCGCCACAATGAAATACCAGGATGAAATGCACAATTATCTTACCCAATAAATTTGCTGAAAATATTTCATTTCGATTTCCTGCTTCCTAACCACTCTCCCGTAAAATATCCAAAGGGAATCGCCAGTAAAATGGACCATGAAGCAAATGAGCCTTCTTTTAATATACCGCCTCCTGAAATAAAAAAATAAAGTGCCAATGCCAGCAGTGAACTAATAATGATGTGGCTCACATCATTCTTGCCGGCAATGGTAATGCAGGCTAACCCTCCCACCAATGAAGATGCAAATAACCAGATGCCAAACCCGAGTAGGATATTAACAGTTTCACCTGAGTTAATTGATGTGCGGCTAAACAGATCAATTTGAAAAACTTTATGAAGGATCAGGTGAATCAGGAAGCCAGCGGCCATGGATGCGAATACTCCTCCTAATACTGCCAAAAAATGCCGGACGAAATTGGGATCAGAATTGGTACTCATTGATCGGTTTTTGGTTTTCCGGGAACAAAACTTCCCATCGGGGCAGTCCACCAGGAATGAATTTCAAAATTAAGCCTTCCGGATGCAATGGCCGGATCGGTTTTGAGCCATTGCTCCACTTCTTCTTTTTTCTCACTATCAAAAATAAAAATGCCTTGCCAATCGCCATCTTCACCGAACGGACCGGCCACTTTTAATTTTCCTTCTTTGTACAACCGCATGATATTCGCTAAATGTCCGTTTTGAATTTTGGCTGCTGTTACAGAATCCTGGCTGCGGTTCGGGCCTTTGGTCAACAATACAAACCAATATTGACGGATCTGCATTAACGGATCTTTATTTTGTACCTGCTGGGCGTTTGCAGAAAAGATCAATACAAACAGGGAAATGACAGTGCAGGTGATAAGCTTGTTTTTCATATAACTGATGTTTGGAACAAGATAAAAATTTTTTACGGATCGGTTATCCCACTCTTCAATTTCGCAACATGGGTAATACCTTACCTTTGCAGCGTACTGAATAATTCAACATTTCAAATAATACATTGGCATGGCAGCCCGAACTGACCTTTTTCAAAGCCCGGATTATTACCAGCTGGACGAATTGCTTTCCGAAGAGCAAAAACATATTCGTGAAGCGGTTCGTAATTATGTGAAAAAAGAAATTTCTCCCATCATTGAAGACTATGCGCAGCGGGCAGAGTTTCCGCAACAGATCGTAAAGCAATTGGGAGAACTGGGTTGTTTTGGCCCAACGATTCCTGTTGAATATGGTGGCGGTGGCCTGGATTATATTTCTTACGGTTTAATGATGCAGGAACTGGAACGTGGTGATAGCGGTGTTCGTTCTACTGCATCGGTGCAGGGTTCATTGGTGATGTTTCCTATTTATGCTTATGGAAGTGAAGCTCAGCGGAAAAAATTTTTACCCAAACTGGCCAGCGGCGAATGGCTGGGTTGTTTTGGGTTGACAGAACCCAATCATGGCAGCGATCCCTCACATATGCTTTCTAATTTTAAAGATGCAGGTGATCATGTGGTATTGAATGGTGCAAAAATGTGGATCAGCAATGCACCGTATTCGCAAGTGGCGGTAGTATGGGCAAAAAATGAACAGGGAGAAATTCAAGGATTAATAGTGGAAAGAGGCATGGAAGGATTTTCCACTCCAACCACTCATGGCAAATGGAGTTTGAGAGCTTCAGCAACAGGTGAATTGGTTTTTGATAATGTCAAAGTACCGAAAGAAAATATTTTACCGAATGTGAAAGGATTGAAGGGCCCGTTGAGTTGTTTGACGAAAGCGAGATACGGAATTGCATGGGGCGTCATTGGCGCTGCGATGGATTGTTATGATACGGCATTACGCTATTCCAAAGAACGAATTCAATTTGATAAACCGATCGGTTCATTTCAATTGCAACAAAAAAAATTGGCTGAAATGATCACCGAGATCACCAAAGCGCAATTATTGAATTGGCGGCTTGGCACATTGATGAATGAAAACAGAGCTACCCCGGCGCAGGTGAGCATGGCAAAAAGAAATTCCTGTGAAGTGGCAACAAATATTTGTCGTGATGCCCGGCAACTTCTCGGCGGCATGGGCATTACCGGCGAATACCCGGTGATGCGGCACATGATGAACCTGGAAAGTGTGATCACGTACGAAGGCACACATGATATTCATTTGCTCATTACAGGAATGGATATAACAGGATTTAATGCGTTTAAATAAATGGTCAAATGCGAAGGTTTGCAGATATGCAAATGGAACAAAAAGATAACATAATACTAAACCTTACTTTTCAGTTTTCTTTACAAATAATTGCTTTTACAGAAAAGCTTCAACAGGAAAAGAAGTTCAGCCTGGCAAATCAACTGTTCAGGAGTGGTACGGCAATTGGAGCAAATGTGAGAGAAGCGCAGGGATGCGAAAGCAGGAATGATTTCATTCATAAAATGAAAATTGCTTATAAAGAGGCAGAAGAAACAAGATACTGGTTAGAACTGTGTGAAAATTCAGATAACTATCCGAAGCCTGAGAAACTTTTACAGGGTATTGAATCCATTTTAAAGGTTCTCGGAAAAATTATTAGTACGGCAAAAAAATAAATTTTCATATCCGCATATTTACTAATCTGCATATCAGATCATGAAAATCTATCTCATTGGATTCATGGGCTCTGGAAAATCTTACTGGGGCGGTCAACTCAGCAAAAAGCTCGGCATTCCTTTTTTTGATCTGGATGAACAGATCGTTTCACATGAAGGCAAACCCATCACAGAAATTTTTGCATCTGAAGGAGAAGAATATTTTCGCTTGTTAGAAAAAGATATTCTGCATATCATTTCGGAGAGCCACGAAAGCTTTGTGATGGCCTGTGGTGGCGGCACGCCTTGTTATTTCAGCAATATCGAATACATGAATCAATCCGGCACTACAATTTGGATCAACACACCGATGAATATTTTATTTGAACGATTAATACAGGAAAAAAAACACCGGCCGCTTATTAGTGAATTATCTGACGAGCAACTCAAAGCATTTATTATTAAAAAATATGCTGACCGGAAAATATATTTTGAACAGGCAGATATTGTATTGGATGAAGAGCCGCTGCAACTTGAATCATTAGTACAAAAAATATTTCATGCATAAAACATTTTTGATCTTCGGCGCTTTCTTCGGTTTGCTTTCCGTTATTCTCGGAGCATTTGGCGCACATGCTTTGCAGGATATAGTTACTGATGAAAAATTATTGCATGGTTATCAAACCGGAGTGCAATACCAGATGTATCATGCTTTGGCATTGTTGGCAGTTGGGATTTTATATGAAAGATTCCCGGTTAAATTTCTTCGCTGGGCCGGTAATCTTTTTATTTCAGGAATAATCCTTTTTTCCGGCTCACTTTATTTGCTGACAGCCATAAATGGGAAAGAAGAAAAGTTACTAAAGATCATCGGGCCGATCACTCCGATCGGCGGCGCCTTATTTATTCTGGGATGGCTGTTCCTCTTGTTTGCTTTTTTAAGAAATAAGAATTCATAGCGGTAATTCAAGTGTGACCAATGTGCCGTCCTTGTTTTCTATTTTGAAAGAACCACCAATAGTCTCCATTCTTTTTGCCATATTTTTTAAACCATTTCCAAATTGCCGGATATGGTTTGGATCAATACCTGTTCCATTATCCTGGATTTTGATCTGTACGTGTTGATCTATGGTAATGACAACGGTTACCCTGGTAGCATGGGAATGCTTCAATACATTATTCAACGCTTCTTTTACTGAAAGAAATGTGCTGCGCCGTTTATTGCCGGATACTTCATACTGTGGGATCTCATTCGGCATTTTTACTTCACATTTAATAGGTGTATTTTCAAAATATTCCAAAGCGTAAGTACGGATATAATAAATAAGATTATCCAGCGAATCATTACTGCTGTTCATGCTCCAGATGATCGCATTCATTTTGTTCAGCACTTCATTAGCAGATTCGGAGATCTTTTCAATCTCTGCCGGGGCATGATCTTTCATCTTGTTTTTTGCGATCTCACTCATCAGGCGGATCACTGTCATTCCGGAACCTAATTCGTCATGCATATCTGCGGAAATACGTTCCCGTTCTTCCTGCTGGGCTTTCAATACTGCCAATTCTTGCTCATATTCCATCACTTTATTCGCTGCGATCAGCCGCTCTTTTTCTTTAGTTTCTTCGATCAGCTGTCGCCGGTTTTTATAGCTTAGGCCCTGCAGGAAAAATATCAATTCCAGGAATATCCCGATTTCATAATAAAAGATCCCGGAGCCCAAAACACCTGAAACGTCCGCAAGCAGTGAACTAAACAGGATGCTGAATTGCGACATGAGTGAAAAAATAAACAGGCATAGATTGCCCCAGAATAAATACCATAACAACCGGTCCTGCCTTCGTCGAAAACTGTAAATCAGGAAAACAACTACCATAAGAAGCAGCAACAGCTTTGTGAGGTTCTCCGTTCCGTTTTGCAGGGAAAAATTATCAGTGAAGTAAAAGGCATAGCTGTATAGTAACAGTGATAGGATCAGCATGACTATCCCACCATTATATAAATAGTATAGGAATCGGTATTTAGTTTTAGTCTCCAGGAATTTTTTCATGAAAGCCATATAGAACATGATACCAGCTCCCTGCATCACAAAATCCAGGTAACCTTCCATGAAAAAACTGAAAGAATTTGTACGAAGATCCAGCAACGCTTTTAAAAAAAGCATTGCACCGAGGAAAAAAGCATATCCCGAATAATATAAAAATTCAGGATTGGAGCCCTGTAAATAGTTAGCCAGCGAAAAAAAGATCATCATAAGAAGCAGGCCACAAAAAATGTAGGTGACAATATTCTCCGATCGATCTTCCCTGTGTTGTACTGCTGTAAACGAATTTAAATACTGTGGTTGTATCAGACGGGGTCGCAATGAATTGGTATACGTTTTCAATGGGAGAAGTTCTGCGAGTACCGTCATCGAATCATGTGCAGGAATTATGATCTTGCTATACGAATGTTCACTTTTATTAGATGATTGAATAGAAGGAAGTTTTTTAAGTACACCATCATCCTCATTAAACAATTGAATTTCCGGAAAAAAATATCCGGGAAAAAACCAGGCTGAGGCTGAAGAATCAGATGAATTGCATATCCGGAATTTCAGAATTAATTTTTTAGTGACATATTCATTCGGGATGGGGTTTTTAAAAAATATACCAGGTGTAAACTTCAATGAAGAATACTTTTTTTCCAGCGAATCATATTTTTCAATGCAGGCAGAGGAAAAATGCCCTGAAATATATTGTACAAGGTTGATGCGGCTGATATCTATGCAATCATTGGAAGAACGATCCTGGCTCAGTGCAGAACCGGGTATAATAACAGAACCGACATATAAGAAAAGCAGAACTGCAAAGCCGGAATATCTCATACAGGTTTTGGTAATGGTCTTCAAATGTAATAATTGATCTTTGCTTTTTCCAATAAAAGCCATTAAGCCCGTCCTTCGATAAATTGCCCCTAATGGTAAAGTACTAAGGACAAACTATATTATCTTTGTTGGCATGGCACCGAAGGGGAAAAAGACTTCTAAAAAAAGTCCTAAGAAAAAACCAAAAAAAGGCTATCCGGCAACATTGAAAGCTGACAAAACCGAAAAGCTGAGCTGGAAACATATCATCCGGGATGAACGAACCTGGAAGATCGTTGGATCTGTTTCCTTAGCTGTAGCTCTTTTTCTTTTGATCGCATTCACTTCCTATTTCTTTACCTGGAAAGAAGATCAGAACGAAGTATTTCATGCAGGCTTTTCCATTCTTTTCAACGGCAATGTTCATGTGCATAACCTGCTCGGAAGGTTGGGAGCATTGACTTCTCATTTTTTTATTTATAAATGTTTCGGGATCGCTTCGCTACTGATCTGCACCTTCTTTTTTGTGGCAGGAGTGAATTTAATGTTCAGCCGTAAAGTATTTTCGGTCCGGCGCAACCTGAAATATGTGACGCTTGGATTGCTGGTACTTTCCGTTACGTTACATTTTGTATTAGCAGGCGTAGGAAGTTTCCCTTACGGGGGAGGAGTAGGAAAAATGGTGAGTGAATGGCTGGTAGGCATTTTGGGAACTATCGGAACTGCTGCTTTGTTGATCATTCTCTGGCTCGCTTATTTTATCTGGCAATTCAACCCGGCATTTAATTTACCCCAGAGAAGAAAAGAGTTGGTATTGGAAATAGATGATAGCGTAGCGCCGGATGTAGAAAAAATTTCACAAGAAGAAAATAAAGAAACTGTTCCGGTGATGAGTGGAAAAACTATCAACGACCTGTACGCTGGTGGTAATGAAGGAAAGGAAGAAAATGGTTCATTGAACCAATTCACTTCCAATAATGCGTTGCCGGAATTGAAGTTGATAGAAAAAGATGAACTCACTCCGGAAGAAATGGATACATTGGAAACACAACAACCAACTGTGGAAAAAGAAGTGGTAAAAGAAGTGCTTCATCAGCATGACATCAATGAAGAACAGGAGTTGCCCATCCCGGAAAAAGTGAGTCCCAAAAATGCCGGGAAGAAAAATACTGATGAATTAGAACTCGAGATCAAAACGGGATCAGATCAGTTGACGGAAGAAAAAACTTATGAAAATCTTCCTCCTTATGAACCAACCCTTGATTTAAGAGATTACAAATATCCAACGCTCAGCCTGCTCGATACTCATGGCAGTGAAAAAATTGTTCAGGATGCCAATGAACTGGAGAATAATAAAAACCAGATCATCGGAACTTTGCGCAACTATGATATCGAGATTCAAAAGATCAGTGCCACAGTGGGACCAACGGTAACGCTATACGAAATCGTTCCGGCTGCAGGAGTGCGGATCTCACGAATTAAAAATCTTGAAGATGATATTGCGTTAAGTCTTGCAGCATTGGGCATACGCATCATTGCGCCTATTCCGGGCAAAGGAACCATCGGAATTGAAGTACCCAACGTAAAAAAGTCGTTGGTAAGTATGAAGACCTTATTGTCATCGGAAAAATTTCAGCTTAATAATTATAGTTTGCC
>DASZPW010000468.1:0-4450 GCA_035550155.1 Chitinophagaceae bacterium
ATTCTGGCGATCACTCTGTTCCTTGATGTAAAATGGCTGGTAACCCTGAGTCAGAAAAACATAACCTAAAAACTCTGGGCATGTTAAATTATATTCACTCCACAAAACAGGATTTTCCCCTTGAAATTCCCATGGTTGCAGGTTGAATAAAAAATCAGATTTAATCTTGTACTGAAATTCGACAATAGATCCTTCTTTAATGTTGGGGAAAGTAAATTTTTTCACTACCCGATTCTTATCGATCACATCTTTAAATACGCCTCCCTTTGTATCCAGTTTAGTCTCTGAAATTTTGCCACCCTCCAAATTATATGTTACTGCTTTCAGATTTTCCAGGCTTTCTTCATCATTCCCGTTTTTATAGAGATTTATTTCTACGTTGGCAATATGGTACCCATTTTTATTAAGGATATGTACTCTTTTGAAATGAGTAAACTCAAGAGAAAACCATCCTTTGGAATTTCCGCCGATCTCTGTGGTACCCACATCTGCCAAAACTACTGCGCTGGCATTACTATCGATACTATATACTTTATTATTAAAATCTTCTGCTGCAATCTTTCCGTATTTGATGTTCACTTGTTTTTGATCCTGGGCAGCAGACGAAAGAGTAAGAAAAAATAATAAACTAAGAATAAAGCAGTTTTTTGAACTCATGGATTAAAGTTTTATGGTTAAAGTTTACAATACCAACTTACTGCATTTTTTTTGATTTACATAGTAAATAAACCAATTTTTGCTTTGCAAATCACGGGCAATCACAGCAGATTTTCTTACAATATGAAAGCAGTAAGTTTGCAATGCATTGGAAAAAATCTTGAATTCCTCAATAACAAATAAACAACTGATCAAAAAAACTGCAGCACGTCTTGGCTTTGATTATTGCGGTATTGCCAAAGCGGTCAAGCTGGAAGATGATGCCATTCGATTGGAAAACTGGCTTGCAAAAAAAATGCATGGCACTATGCACTACATGGAAAATCACTTTGACATCAGAGTAGATCCATGCAAGCTGGTCCCCGGCGCAAAATCTGTGATCACTTTACTGAAAAATTATTTTCCTTCTGAACAACAAAAAGAAACAGCACCAAAGATCTCCAAATATGCATTTGGAAAAGACTATCATGATGTGATACGAAAAAAATTGCATGAAATGCTGGATACTATTACATCCGAAATAGGAGCCATTAACGGAAGAGGTTTTGTAGATTCTGCACCGGTTTTGGAAAGAAGCTGGGCACAGCGAAGCGGGTTGGGATGGATCGGTAAAAACGGAAATCTTATCACCAAACAAAACGGTTCTTTCTTTTTCATTGCAACGCTGATCACTGACCTGGAACTGGAACCCGATGATCCTTTTGCAAGAGATTATTGCGGCAGTTGCACCCGGTGCATAGACGAATGTCCTACCGACGCAATTTTGCCCGGCAGAGTAATTGATGGAAGCAAATGCATTTCTTATTTCACTATTGAATTAAAAGAACAACTTATTCCCGCTGAAATGAAAGGGAAATTTGAAGGCTGGATCTTTGGTTGTGATATTTGCCAGGATGTTTGCCCCTGGAACCGTTTCAGCAAACCCAATACAGAAATTGAATTCACACCCATTCCTGAAATTTTGAATCTCTCTACAAAAGAATGGAAATTGATGACACAGGAATCATTTAAGAAAATCTTTGGAAAGTCCGCTTTGTCCCGTACAAAATGGATGGGAATTCAGAGAAACCTCAAATTTATATTAACCGAATGATCAGAAATCGCTCTCGCTTTTTATTCCTTTCAGTATTTCCACAAATTCTGTCCATACTTTTTTAGCATCAGGGAAACGATAGTATTTATCAAAAAGCATTTTTGTCTGAATAAGATTTCTTCCAAATGAATAATAATATACGACGAGGTTCAATGCAAACTCTTTTCTTAATCCATCGTCCTGGTCGGTTTCATCCTGCAATTTTTGATAAGGATGTTCTTTTAACTTACCGAGATTATCGGTGATCGTATTCTTTAGTTCCTGGTCTCCCGGTACCACTATTAATTTTCCTTTGTTATAACGAAGTATAATGGAATTTACTGATCCCAAACCTGCATCGGAGGCATCAGAATATTCGCAGGCAAAACAGGTAAAAAAGTATCCGTATTGCTGGTAAAAGCTATAAATGAATTCATTTTTATCATTAATGCAAACATCGCCGGCAAAGGTTTTTGCCACGTATTGGTATTTATTAGGAGCAATGTTCTTAAATACATAAAATTCATCGCAGCAATGTGCGCCGCCGGTATAATCATAGAGCACCAATTCTTTTTTTCCATCATTATCGAGGTCTTTTAAACCTTGTAACGTTCCAATTCCCATTGATGTATCGGCACCGGTGTATTTGAAAAAATTTTTCAATGTAACTGCTTTTTGATTTTTTAAGATCAAAATAGTTTTTGCAGGAGCCGAAACAGAGTCTGAGGTCGCAAAGAATTTTTCATAACAATCTTCTGTATCAATAATGGTGTCTTGTGTCTGTTGTTGAGAATAATATTTTGCGGAAGCGGAACCTGAAAAAAACAAAAGTGCAGGTATCAAAAGCCGGAATGATGCTTTCATAAAAAAACAGTTTTGTTACTAAAATTAACCATTGATAGAAGAACCATCAAAAGTTTCCAATTGAAGGAATCCCGCTCTCCTACTGACACCTGAAGATCACTGAAAGTAATTTTAGTGAATCAGGATGACAAATTTCCTTTGCATCTATTGTTTTGAATCCTGCTTTTTTGATGATCAGTATCCAATCTTCCAGAGTCCTGAAATACCATTGATAGGGCAAGACGAATTGATCAAATCCATCCCAGCTCCCTTCTTTCCAGCCAGATTCATAATCATTGATTTCCTTCCTTACGAAAGGATGTAATGTTTGAATAAATAAAGCCCCGTCTGCTGAAAGATATTTGCGAAGCGAGTGTAATAAATTTTCAGTTGATTCTTTTCCAATCAGAGAAAAATTAGCAACGATAGCATCAAACTGCTGTGTAAATTTTATTTTTCCGGAATAAATGTCTTCATAAGAAGCAACAATAAATTCTGATTTTGATTTTTGACGGGCTTTGTTAATCAATTCAGGTATCGCATCAAAACCGATAACGGTCATTCCTCTATCATTCAATTCTTTTACCAGCCATCCTTCACCACAACCAACATCCAATACAGAATTTGGATGATGTGCAGACACGGCATCAATGATCGCTTTGTTCGTAGCCACTCTCCTGGATTCGATACCATTCCCTTGAATCAAATCAGCCCAATTAGCTGCATTCGCTTTCCAGGATCGAAGAATATTTTTTTCTCTATCCATCAATTAATAAAAAAAGGGCTGCTCGTAAGCAACCCTTTCAAACAACTATTATTAAAAAGTGGGATCCGGTGGAGTGTTCGGATTATTATCACGTTCCTGGAATGGATATGGCAATAAATTCCTTTTCTTTTCCGAATCGGGCCTGCCAAATCTCCGCATATCTTCCAGTTTCAATCCCGACATATACAACTCGATGCATCTGTGTTTATATATCTGATCCAGAAGTTGTGCCTGCGTGTAAGGTCCAACCAGTGCAGGCAGATTAGCTCCAACTCCATATGGATCGCCTGCAGGAGTTTTTGTAACAACAAGATTTAATTGCGCAAGAGCGTTGGTAAGATCGGGAGTACTTTGCCTGGCATACGCTTCCGCTTTGATAAGTGTAAGTTCCCCGGGCAAATAAATAGGCCAGGGTGTTATTGTTCCTGCAGCAAAGCCATTTATTTTAGAACTATATGCCGAGGTTGTATAAAACGCCAGTCGATTATCATTCATGTCCGGTTGAAGTCCTGCTGGTAAACCCAATGTTGTATTATCTATAGCTGCCGTTACATTATTTGTTGATGTAGCTGTTTCGAATATCGGGTTCAGGTTAACAGTCGTAAATGTAAAAGTCGACTTTACTGATGCGCTTACTGCATTCGCTTCCGTCATCGCCTGTGCATAATTTCCAAGAAATAAAGAGAACCTGGCTTTTAATGCATGCAGTGTGTTCACAATATCAATTGCAGGGTTTGGCGTAGGCGGCGGTGGATTTTGCGGAAGAATTGTAAAAAACTGAGCACTGATCGGATTTGTTGCTATAGCCGATAAAGCATTATCAATTACAGATATTGCCTGAGTAAATCCTTGTGTGCGGTCAATAAAATTTACATTAGCACCAACACCGTCAGGAACTTTCTGCCAAAACATAGATAAATCACCCATGGCGAGTGCTTTAAAAATAGAAGCATAACCGATCAATCCGCTGGCATATCCTTTATCGGAAAGACCTTGTGCGCCTGCGATCACATTATCTGCATCATAAATGATCTTGTTACTCGATGTCCACAAACCCGCATCTAATGTGTTAGTTCCGTCAACAGAACCGCCACCCACTTGCAGTTGGTATT
>DASZPW010000469.1:0-14984 GCA_035550155.1 Chitinophagaceae bacterium
TGGATTAGATATGATGGGCGGAGATTTTGCCCCGCTGGAAGCAGTAAAGGGTGTGTCCCAATATTTATCAGAACACGACGATCCTGCCACATTATTCCTGATCGGCGACCAGCCAGTAATTGAAAAACTTTTATCAGATCATAAAGTTGCGAGGGATCACATTCAAATCGTTGCTTCGGAAGAAGTGATTGGCATGAACGAACATCCCACCAAAGCATTAAAAGAAAAACAACGTTCTTCTATTGCAATAGGATTCAATTTACTTGCCTCCGGAAAAATGGATGCATTCATCAGCGCAGGAAATACAGGCGCCATGCTGGTAGGTTCATTGTTTAGCATCAAAGCGCTTGAAGGAGTATTACGACCTACAATTTCCACCATAATTCCGAAAGAAAATGGCGGCACCGGATTATTACTTGATGTTGGTTTAAATGCCGATTGCAAGCCAGAACACCTGAACCAGTTTGCCGTGATGGGGTCTGTATTTGCACAATTGATATTAGGCATCGAAAAACCCAGGGTAGGATTGATGAATGTAGGTGAAGAAGAAGGGAAAGGGAATTTACTGGCACAGGCAGCATACCCACTTTTAAAAGAAAACAGACACATCACTTTTATCGGCAATGTAGAAGGACGGGATATTTTAATGGAAAAAGCTGATGTGATGGTATGTGAAGGATTCACAGGAAATATCATCCTCAAAATGGCCGAATCACTTTACGAAATCACGAACCGAAAAAAGATCCACCACGAATTTCTCGAACGGTTCAATTTTGAAAATTATGGAGGCACACCAGTTCTGGGTGTAACAAAACCCGTGGTCATTGGACATGGCATCTCAAAGGCAATTGCTTTTAAGAATATGATACTTGTTGCTCAAAAGATGCTGGAGAAAAAAGTACTGGAACAGATGAAGAACGAGTTACTGTAGAAAAAGCATTACAGAAACAACAGAAAAGTTTTGGCATGAAGGAGCCGGAACAGTATTTTTGCACTCCCAAAATAAATTACCAGATCTCGTAGCTCAGCTGGTAGAGCACAACACTTTTAATGTTGGGGCCCTGGGTTCGAGTCCCAGCGGGATCACAAAGCCTCTCCGATGAGAGGCTTTTTCATTGGAAGGCTTCCTGAATGAAAATTTTTAAAGTAGGTTTGTAGCAATAACTTCACTGCATGTCCACCTATTTCAAAGACAAAGTTGTTGTAGTAACCGGCGGAACCGATGGTATCGGCCGGGCTCTTGTTGAAACATTGCTGAGCATGGGAGCTAAGATTGCAACCTGCAGCCGTAATCATGATAAACTGTACCAGCTGCAATCGGAATATGCCTCCTCTCCCCTGCACACTATGGTTTGTGATGTCAGTGTGGAGAACGATTGTCGTCGATTTATTGAAACTACATTGAAAGTGTATGGTCATATTGATATTCTGATCAACAACGCAGGCATCTCGATGCGAGCATTACTGAAAGATGCCGGCATTGAAGTTTTCAGAAGAGTGATGGACACTAATTTTTTCGGATCTCTTTATTGCACTAAATATGCGTTGCCTTCTATCATTGAAAGAAAAGGTACTATTGTGGGAGTTTCTTCCATTGCAGGATATCGTGGTTTGCCCGGAAGAAGCGGTTATTCTGCCAGCAAATTTGCCTTGCAAGGTTGGCTGGAAGCAATCCGAACAGAATTAATGTCGGATAATGTTCATGTGATGTGGGTCTGCCCGGGGTTCACGGCATCCAACATCCGTAATGCGGCGTTGAACAAAGAAGGACATGCACAGGGGGAAAGCCCATTGGATGAAGGCAAGTTGATGTCCGCCGCAACATGTGCCCGGCATATTTTGAATGCGATCAAAAACAAAAAAAGAACCCTGGTTCTGACATTACAGGGAAAAGAAACAGTGCTTATCAACAAACTTTTTCCAAGGCTTGCCGACAGGTTGACCAGAAAATTTTTCTTTAAAAAAGGAGAATTGATAAAATAAAACAAGAAGTATGAGGCCATGAGTTAGCACAAATACTTCCGGCTTCCGACTTCCGATTTTTTATGCCTTTACTAACCCTCACATCAGACTTTGGCATCAGAGATTACCTGGTAGCAGCTGTAAAGGCGCAGCTTATTCAATACAACCCAGGAATGAACATAGTGGATATTTCGCATAACATTTCACCGTTCAATTATCCGCAGGCAGCATATTTGTGTAAAAGTGCTATTAAAAATTTTCCGGAGTTTACCTATCACCTCATTTTAGTAAGTTTATTTGAAAGCAAACCAAAACAGTTGCTGATCGCATTTCATAAAAATCAATACTTGATTTGTGCTGACAATGGATTACTGACAATGATACTGGAAGAAAACCCGGAAGCCGTTACCGGTATTTCGCTGGATGACATAGATACTAAAGACACAATCCATATAGTCGCAACAATGGCGAAAGCGATCCAGCGCCTAGCTTCCGGAGAACCATTACAAAACATCGGCACTCCTGATGTTGATTATATTCAAAAAAATCATCTGCGACCAATGTTGGGCAGCGATTGGATCGAAGGACAAATATTATTCATTGATAATTTTGAAAATGTGATCATCAATATCACCCGGGAGCAATTTGAACAACAAAGAGCCGGTAGAAATTTCCGTATTATTTTTAAAAGAGATGAAATGATCGATCGTATCAGCGACTCATATGCTGATGTACCTGAAGGGGAAAAACTGGCATTATTCAACAGTGCCGGGTACCTGGAGATCGCTATTAACAAAGGGAATGCTGCGGGGCTTTTAGGGTTAAAAGGCTTTTCAGAAAAAACCGGCCAGGTTCCGGGTATTCTTCAAAACCAACTCGCCTATCAAACTGTACGGGTATTTTTTGAATAAAGAGAAAAGCGTACCTGAATAATTAAATTTTATTAACGAAAGCAATGGCTCTCATATACGCTCTGTGAACCGAATATCCCTATTTTTGCCTGATCTCAAAACCAACCCTTTATGAACTTTAAAAAAGTCAACAACATTACCGGCTGGGCGGTATTCTTCATCGCATTTCTTACTTATTTTCTGACACGTGAAGCGAGAGGTAGTTTCTGGGACTGCGGAGAATTTGTTTCCTGCGCTTTCAAACAACAGTTGCCACACCCACCCGGTGCGCCGGTCTTCGTGTTGCTGGGCCGGTTTTTTATTGTCTTGCTTGGCAATAATCCTCTCAAGGCTGCCAATGCAGTTAATACCATGAACGCTCTGGCCAGCGCTGCCACCATACTTTTTCTTTTTTGGACCATCACCCATTTTGCCCGTAAGATGTTGGTGCAGGCAGGCGAAACACTTAATGGCCAGCAAATTTTCACTGCAATGGGATCGGGTATTGTAGGTGCATTAGCATACACATTTTGTGATTCATTCTGGTATAGCTCCGGCGAAGGTGAAGTATATGCGTTATCATCTTTCTTCACTGCTTTAGTTTTTTGGGCTATGTTGAAATGGGAACATGCTGATGAAAAATCCGGCAATGACGCATTTGCAAAAGCAAAAGCCGATCGATGGATCGTTTTTTTATTTTTCATGTTGGGTTTGGCAATCGGTGTGCACTTGCTGGGCATTCTTACTATCCCCGCCATTATCATGATCTATTATTATCGCCGTTATAAGCCCACTACGAAAGGAGCCATTATCGCTTTTATAGTTGGTTGTGCCGTAACAGGTATAGTGCAGGTTGGCGTTATTCAATACTCCATGAAATCAGCCGGATTGTTTGATATCTTTTTTGTCAACTCGCTGCGCATGCCTTTCTTCTCCGGCTTCGCTGTATATTTTATTGCGTTAGCTGGAGTAATAGCCTGGGGGCTACGATTTGATGAAAAAAATATTTCCAAAACAAAACTTATCAGCTGGTTCATCATTTTCCTTGCATTGTTCGCACTTCCATTTTTCACAACAACAGGCTCAGTACCGGGACAGGTTTTTAAATTCCTATTGATAGCAGCAATTGGCGCTGTTGCAGGATATTATATAAAGACAAGCGCTTTGAAAGTTATGAAATTGTTTCTGTGGTGTTTTGCTTTCATGACACTAGGCTACCTGATGTATGTCACTGCTATTATTCGTTCCAATGCGAACCCATCCATTGACATGAATAATGTGGACAACCCGATCAACTTAGTGTATTATTTAAGTCGTGAACAATATGGCAGCGCTCCTATTGTATATGGCCCGCATTTTTTAGCTGATGTAAATTATGATCCAGAAACCGGAAGTCCGTACAAAGACGGAGAAATGCAATATGTAAAAGGGAAGGATAAATATGAGAAAATTGGAAGGGATCAAATCGTTCAATATAAAAGTGAGGATAAACAATTATTCCCCAGGGTGTGGGATCCCAGCAATGACCAGGGACATTTTGATTTTTATATAAGCTGGTTGCAACTTGGGAATATTACAGCTCCTGAAACCTGCATTGTGACAACAGTAGGTGAAAACGTTGTGCAAACACAAAATCAAACCGGTAAAGCACAGAACTATAACATCGATGATAATTATTCTATACGGGTAAGAAGAGGACAGGTACTGAGCCCCGGAGATCTTATTGCCGTTAAAAAACCATCCCTCGGCGATAATCTCAACTGGTTCTTTACCTATCAAATGGGATTGATGTACTGGCGTTATTTTATGTGGAATTTTGCCGGCAAGCAAAATGACATTGAAGGCCTCGGTAACAAAAGAGATGGGAACTGGATAAGTGGTTTTTCTTTTATTGATAACAGAAGATTGGGTGATCAAAGCCAGATGCCCGATTCGCTCAAGAATAACAAATCACATAATAAAATGTACATGCTGCCTTTCCTGTTAGGAATTTTAGGTTGTGTGTATCAATACCTGCGAAACAAGAAAGACTGGATCGTTACTTTTCTTTTATTTTTCTTTACCGGAATTGCCATTGTGTTTTATTTGAATCAACCGGGTAATCAGCCACGTGAACGTGACTACGCATATGCCGGTTCATTCTATGCCTATGCGATCTGGATCGGCCTCGCAGTGGTTTCTTTCTTCCGCTTAGTTCGTGAGAAAGAAGATAAAAAAACTTACCAGAATACTTTATTGTACGGAAGTGTGCTGACGTTCGTCATCACATTGATGAGTTCTTTGCCTTCACCTTCCGGCGGAGATGTTTTGATGACATCTTTACTTGTAACGGCACTTTATGTTATTCTTTTAACATTAGTCACCCGCCTGTTGCGATTTATTTCTTCCGGTGGTAAAAATTTGCGGTTATTAAATATTGCAACCAGCGGGCTTTGCCTGATCGTTCCTATCATCATGGGACAGCAGGAATGGGATGACCATGACCGAAGCACGAAGACATTGCCTCCGGATATGGCGAGAGATTATCTTGAAAGTTGCGCACCTAACGCCATACTCTTCACATTTGGAGATAATGATACATATCCATTATGGTATGCACAGGAAGTAGAAGGCGTTCGTCCTGATATTCGAATTATCAATAATAGTTTATTAGGTATTGACTGGTATATCAACCAGCTACGGTATAAAGTAAATAATGCTGATTCAGTTGATGTGATCTGGAGTCCTGAACAAATCGAAGGGCATAACAGGGAGATCGTGTACTATCAACCCGATCAAAATAATCCCAACATTTCACAGGAAGTCTATTATTCACTTTATGATGTGATGAAAAACGTATTGGGCAAACCTACCATCGATCCTGCAACCGGAAGAGATAAAGGGCCTGAAACTTTCCCTGTAAAACGTTTCAGCATCCCGGTAGATACTGCATTTGTTCGTAAAAACGGTACGGTGAACCCGGGAGATAGTGTGCTTACGCAAATAAAATTTGAAGTAGGCAGAAATGCGTTGCAGCGTAATGACCTGATGATCCTAAACATCATTGCTGCCAATAACTGGAAAAGACCAATTTATTTCAGCATGCCATATGCCAGCGCAGGCTTGGGACTTGATGACTATTTAAGAAAAGACGGAATGACCTATAGACTGGTTCCTATCGTCACAAAAAGCCCGTCAAATAACTGGATCATCCGGACTCAGGCAAGAGAAAACAACCTCGATTTTGAGAAAGACAACCTGATGAACAAATTTGTTTTCGCAAGTCCAAAAGGAACTTATTATGATGAAGAAAACCGGCACCATGCTTTGGAAATCCGTAATGTTTTTGCTGAAGCTGCAGGTAACCTGGCAGACCTGGGAAGGAAAGAAGAAGCTAAACAATTACTCCGTCGCTGCGATAGCCTTATAAGTAATGAACATTTACTTTACGCTATGCCGGACAGGGAAAATGAGTATAATGATATTGTGGGAATGGTATTCCTGGAGGCATGCTATAAAGCCGGAGATACCGTTTTAGCCAAAAAAGTAAAGGACTTATTAAGAAAAGACCTGACACAAGAAAAAAATTATTACAATTATCTCCGCACCAATCGAAGCGATTTCTTTGTATTCTTTGACGGGCCGGGAAATGATGCCTCAAAAAATGAATCTTTCCTGCAATTGCTGGACATGTTAGAGCAACGGTATGAACCAAAAGCGCCGGCAAACAACATTAATTCGACTTCAACGAGTACTGATTCAACAGGCGCTGCAAAAAACAAAGACAGCCTGAAATAACAGCGAGACAGAAGTTGTAAAGCGATTTTTCTGAAAAGCCTCTTAACCGGGGCTTTTTTTATGAACATTTGCGAAAATAAGTTGTTGTTAATTACTAAACCCCGCAAAGCTTTTTATTGTAAATTGCTTTATACCGAGGTCTAATCCGGAAAGAAGTGTCATGAGAGGTTTTCATTTTACCAAATACGATCCCCGAAGTGAAGGCAAAAGCCGATTCGATCAATTGCTGGATATTTTCATGCAAATCCTGACCTATACGAGTGGAGATGTAGCAGAAGCATTGGCATGGCTGAATGAATTGGATAAAAAATATGAGTTGACCAATGACGAGTATGGCATGGGTGATTTCATTGATGAATTAAAAGAAAAAGGCTATATCACCGAAGACAATCAAAAAGGTCAGATCAAAATAACTCCCAAAACAGAACAAGGCATTCGTAAAAAAAGTTTGGAAGAAATTTTCGGGAAACTGAAAAAAACAAAAAAGGGTGATCATCATAGTTTTAAACCCGGATTGGGTGATGAAGTGAATCCTGAAACAAGACCGTTCCAGTTTGGAGATATGCTGGAGCAAATTGACTTTACGGAATCCATCCGCAATGCGCAGATCAATCATGGTGTTGAAATGTTCAACATGCAGGAAGATGATCTTTCAATAAGAGAAACTGATTTCAAATCGCAAACGTCCACAGTATTAATGATCGATATTTCTCATTCCATGATATTGTATGGTGAGGATAGGATCACACCGGCAAAAAAAGTTGCCATGGCATTGAGCGAATTGATCACAACAAAATATCCTAAGGACACATTGGATATTGTAGTATTCGGCAATGATGCATGGCCGGTGGAAATAAAAGACCTCCCCTACTTGCAGGTCGGGCCTTATCATACCAATACTGTTGCCGGGTTGGAGTTAGCAATGGATATTTTAAGAAGAAGAAAAAATCCGAACAAACAGATATTCATGATCACAGACGGCAAACCAACTTGTTTAAAGATCGGCAAGCGTTATTATAAAAATGCATTTGGCTTAGATAGAAAAGTAGTGAGCCGCTGTATGAATCTTGCAGCTCAATGTAAAAAATTAAAAATTCCTATCACCACTTTCATGATCGCTACCGATCCGTATTTGCAACGATTCGTCCAGGAATTCACTGAAACAAATAATGGCAAAGCATTTTTTGCATCGCTGGATAAATTAGGCGCATTTATATTTAAAGATTTTGAAAGCGGGAAAAGAAAAACAGTGTATTGAAAATTCAAAATTAAAAAGTAAATAATCAAAATACATCTGAGAATATCTCCTCGTTTTTGCATTTTGACTTTTGAATTTTTACTTTAGAACAAACATTTACTATGAAGATACAAAACATAAAAACCCTGGGAGAGTTGAAAGCAAGCGGCTATCAATCCCGGAGAATCAAAGACGAACTTCGGCAAAATCTTATTGAGAAACTAAAACGAAAAGAAAATACCTTTCATGGCATTCTTGGATATGAAGACAGTGTGATACCCGATGTGGAGAGAGCTATTTTGAGTAAGCACAATATTCTTTTCCTTGGTTTACGTGGCCAGGCAAAAACAAGAATGGCCAGGTTGATGACGGAATTGCTGGATGAATACATTCCCACCGTTTCAGGAAGCGAGATCAATGATGATCCGCTGAAACCTGTTTCCAAATATGCACAGGACATGATCGCTGCTCATGGGGATGAAACACCTATTCATTGGATCCATCGCAGTGATCGATATGGAGAAAAATTAGCCACCCCAGATGTGAGTGTTGCAGACCTGATCGGTGATATTGATCCGATCAAAGCCGCTAACCTTCGATTGAATTTTGCTGACGAACGGGTGATCCATTATGGAATCATTCCAAGAAGCAACAGGGGAATTTTTGTGATCAATGAATTGCCCGATCTGCAGGCAAGGATACAGGTTGCCTTATTTAACATATTGGAAGAAGGCGATATCCAGATCCGTGGTTTCAAATTAAGAATGCCGCTCGATATTCTTTTTATTTTCACTGCCAACCCCGAAGATTATACCAATCGTGGCGCCATCGTTACTCCATTGAAAGATCGTATCGAAAGCCAGATATTAACCCACTACCCTAAATCATTGGAGACGGCTTTGGAAATTACAGAACAGGAAGCGGAGATCGATGAAGAACAAAAATCGAAAGTAAAAATAAGTGATCTTGTAAAACGTTTGATCGAACAAGTCGCATTTGAAGCGAGAGCCAGTGAATTTGTAGATAAAAAAAGCGGTGTGAGTGCACGACTCACTATTTCTGCATTCGAAAACGCTGTCAGTGCCGCAGAGTTAAGGTCTATAATAAACCAGGAAAAACAAACACAAGTTTGGATATCCGATCTGATCGGGATCATTCCTTCCATCACCGGTAAAATTGAATTGGTGTACGAAGGAGAACAGGAAGGCCCCTTCCAGGTTGCAATGAATTTGCTGGATAAAGCGATCCGTACTCAATTCATTCAATATTTCCCCAATCCCGAATCGTTGAAGAAAAGACCGAAACCAGCTGCTGAAGGAAAACCAAAAGAAGAAAATCCGTTCCGCTCCATTACAGGTTGGTTTGACAAAGGAAACAATCTCAACCTTTCTTTCAACACCACCGATAAAGAAAAGATAATGCTGCTCTATAAAGTGGACGGACTTCATGCATTGGTGAAAAAATATTTCAGCCATGCCAATGAAACCGAAGCAGCGTTATTGATGGAATTTGTTTTGCATGGACTTGCCTCCTATTCGCTTATCAGCAAAAAAGTTTTCGAAGGGAAAATTGAATTCAAAGACCTGATCGGAAGTATGATGAACCTTGGCAACAGGAATTATGAAGAGGAATTTGATGAAGAAAGTTAAACCGGCCAGTCATCTTTAATACATCAAATCATATATATGGATCTGAAACAAGAATTTGAACAGGCAGTAGCCGACAGCAAAAATTTATACGAGCGACCCGACAATGAAACATTACTTCAATTGTATTCTTTGTACAAGCAAGCGACAGAAGGTGACCTGACAGCGGATCCGCCAGCTAATCCATTTGATTTTGTCGCTAAAGCAAAATACCAGGCATGGGCTGCATTGAAAGGGAAAAACACTACTGATGCAATGACGGAATACGTTGCATTGATCAAAAAGCTGAAAGGTTAGAAATATTGTTGGTAGACGTCATCGAGCTTTTTACCGATGCGCTCAAATGAATATCGCTGCATAACAGAAGCGGATATTTCATTCCTGTCGAATTTATCTTTATTATTCAATAGTTCGATCATTGCGTCGCAGAGTGCCTTACTACTTTTGCCTTTAGCAATAATTCCATTTTTTTTATCCTCTATTGTTTCGTTAAATACAGGATAATCGCTGGCAATAACCGGTAATCCACACGCCTGCGCTTCTATCACTACATTACCAAATGTTTCATAAAGTGAAAAAAGGATCAATGCGTCACTGGAACGAATTGATTCCGCCAATTCGTTTTGAGGAACCTCACCTTTCAAAATAACATTTTTCTCCAACTGCAATTCCTGGAGTAGTTGATTTAATTCTTTATTTGGAGGAGCATGTACGATCAATTCGACCTGGTAATTTTTTTTTAAAACCTCTTTAAGCGCTAACAGAATCTCTTTTATATTTTTTGCATAGTCGAGTGTTGAAATATGTATGAAGCGAAACTTTTCATGCATTGAAATCAACTGTGATGGATAGAAAATCGTGCTATCGAAAGCTCGTGGAATAACTCTATATGGTATTTTCGCGACATTCTGAGTAATCATCTCACCAAGATGCTTGGATACAGTCACAAGTAATGATGCATTTTTTAACACTACTCTAGTCATAAATCGGAAAAACCTGCTTTTATGCCGTAATGCAGGTTTTGCCTCAGGAAGAAAAAGAGTCCAGCCTTCCACTATTATGTATCGCATATTCCGAAACCATCGCCACATTAATGCGATGATTCCAACCTTCATCGAAACATTGACCTGAACGCCGAAAGGTTTGCCATATTTTTTTTTAAAAGTTCGAAGCCCTTTTCTATGCAAACGAATAAACCAATAATTGCTGTAAATCACGTCAAGCATCCGGCTAAAGCGTCCAATAGAAGGATAATAATAAACCCATGCTCGGAGATTATTGTTATAAATTTTTTCTTCAAGCTTTACTTTACCCAATGGAAGAGCAGGGTTTTTCTTTACAAAAATGACAACAACGTTATTGTACAATGAAGCAGCTTTTGAGTAACGTTCAATAAAATCGCCTGCAAGAGGCTCCAATTCATTTGGCCACCATTCTGTTAACCATAAAATATTCTTCATGCCGAATTTTATCCTTTTAATTTCAATAGACTTACTAAAAAAATCATATAAGCAAAATAACCTGCACTATCTGCCAAAGCTGAACCATTTATACCCATCAAAGGTACCAGCCAGAAATTTAGCACTGTAACAACTATCAATGCAATCAGGCTTCCGATAAAATTAAATCTTACTCTGTTTGTACCTGCAAAATAAGAAGCCAGAATTCTGATAATAGTGATTGAAAGAATTTCCGGCACAGAAAACACAAAACATTTATACATCATTGAAAAACTCTTCCCATAGATGAATATGAATAACCAACTACCCACAATAAGTATAATAGCACAGGCAAGAACATTCAGCAACAATACCTGCCAAACCATTTTTTTAAATGATTTATTAAATCCGGGATCTTCTCCTGTAGCAGTAGCCGGGAATACAATCGTTGCGATAACAGTCGGCGCAAATAAAAACAGCTGTACCAATTTAGACACCTGGATATAATTTCCTATTGCAGCATCAGTGACAACAGTGGAAGGGAAACTTTTTAAGATCCAGTAATCGATACGATACGCAAGGAAAGCAACTATGTTTGTTATCAACGCAAATGATGAATATCGCAACAGCTTATTAAAGGAATGAAATGGTATTTTTTGCAATAAAAAAAGCAAAGAATATTTGCGATGAAAAAAAATGCCCAATAGTATCCCACTCACAATAAATCCTGCGAAATAAATCCCGATTATGAAATTAGTATTGTTTTGATCTTTTTGAATAGACAAGACGCCGAAAAAGATCAAAATAACAATGTTGACAATTGCGGGGATCAGTTGAGGCAACAGAAATTCCTTTTTTGCGAAAAACAAACCGGAAAAATAGGTTGTCAATAAATTTCCCGTAATAAAAAGAAAAGTATAGCTTATTGAAATGTAATCAGAGGCTGGAAAAAAATGCTCATAAAAAAAGAAAATAAGTATGGCACTCAAAGCCCCGGCTACCAAAGACCAGATAAGGCTAATAGTTATGAGCTCATTCTCCCTGATCTCTTTTTTTGCTAAAAAATATGTCATCCCGGATTCCAGGGTTCCACTGGCAACAAGTGTAATGATGGAAAAATTATTTATTGCATAATAAAATGCCCCGCTGCCGGAAGCGCCTAACAAACGTGAAAAAAAGATGTTAAGCAGGAAGGTGGAGCCCAAAAAGCAAACCCGAGCAATGAAATTTCTTACTATGTGTTTTCGCAACTCCATACCTGAGTAGAAATGTTCTTTTGTAAAAATTCAAGATATGGAATTTCGGATAGATTATCGAATCACATACAGTTCATTCCAAATTACCACTGAATGACTGGATTCAATATAGATCTGTATTTCATGATCCGCTTATGGTATGGCAATAGTCGCAAGATCATTTTCCTGGTTGCTTCATCAAAATCTGAAGATGGATGATATCCGAGCTTTTTCAAATTCTCATTATGAGGATTGTAATAGTGCTTTTCTTTTTCCTTCCTCGGATTTTTTATCGGTGAAACTTTTATATGAATTCCAAGTTCTTTACATACATCAGCCACTTTCGTAGCGAGGTCGTTTATAGAATATACATTTGCATATTGGTTTATAACCCGGTATTCGCCGGCTCCTGGAGGATTTTGAATAACCAGTTGAATGCATTTCATCGAATCGGATAGTGGCAGGAATGAACGTTTCTGTGTGCCTTTTCCATAACTGGTAAGCGGATAACCAATTACTGCCTGGCAACAATACCGGTTCATGATCGTCCCAAAAGCTTCATCAAAATCCAGGCGGGTATTCAATTCGTGTATTGAAGCATTCGCTTGCGGATGAAATCCAAAAACTATACCCTGCATAATGTCGGTGCATCGTATACCATAGTTCTTGCAGGCAAATTGTAAATTATTCGAATCATGCACTTTTGATAAGTGATACCAACTGTTTGCTTGCCTTGGAAATGGTAACCGATCTTTTCGCCCACGGTATTCAATCTCAAAAAATCCTTCAGGAATATCAATATTCGGAGTGCCATACTCACCCATCGTGCCCAACTTTACAATGTGGGTATTGGGTGCAAATTCTTTCACACCGTAAACGAGGTTCAAAGTACCGACCAGGTTATTTTTCTGAACCCACACACATTTTTCCTGGTTCATCATCGAATAAGGCGCCGAGGGACATTGACCAAAATGAACGATGACATCCGGCTGTACTTTTTTAATGATCCCGCTCAGAAATTTATAATTAGTTATATCACCTTTATAAAACTCAATATTTTTTTTGTATTCTTTCTTATATGCTTTGACCCGTTCGCTCATCGATGCTATAGGAATAGCACTGAGCGAATGCATTTCTTTCACCCATTTTCTGCGGTAAAAATTATCGACGCCATAAATTGAATACTTTTTGCCTGATAAAAAATTAGCCAGGGACCAACCCAGGTAACCATCAATTCCCAAAATCAAAATTCGCATGAGTTCACTCGTTACTTGAAAATTATGATACTAAATCATCTCAATTTTATAGTGTATCGGTATCTGCACAAACAAGTTATATCGGCAATTATGCCTTATAGGTTGCATTATTAGTCTATAAATTGTAAAATATTTCAATCTTCGCTTAATACTTATTTTTACATCCGTTATGGCATTTTTCAGGCAAAATAAAAACCTGGTATCGGAGATCAATACCGGCTTCGGCGTCAACAGCAAGGATAGCGGCGGACGCTTTTATAACCGTGATAATGGTAGAGCCAATGTGGTCAAAAAAGGAATAAATATTCTTGATCGATACAGTTGGTATCATACCATGCTTTACATGAAAAGGGGTAAATTCCTGCTATTGTTATTCCTGATCTATATTTTCATTAATCTTCTTTTCGCTGGAATTTATTACGCCATTGGCATTGAACATCTCTCCGGGATCAATCGAAATTCTGCCTTGGGAAATTTTACGGAAGTATTTTTTTTCAGCACTCAAACATTCACTACTGTTGGTTATGGACGCATCAGCCCGACCGGTTTTTTGACCAGTGCCATTGCAACATTTGAAGCATTCCTTGGATTATTGAGTTTTGCGATAGCTACCGGTTTGTTTTATGGAAGATTCTCAAGGCCACAGGCTTTTTTACGTTTCAGTGATAAAGCTATTATTGCACCTTACCAGGATGGCATTGCATTGATGTTTCGTATGGCTCCATATAAAAACAATGCGCTGTCCGAAGTGGAAGTAAAACTTACTATGGCCATGCAATTGGAAGAAAACGGTAAAAAAGTAAATAGATTTTATTCGTTGGACCTTGAGATCCCGAAGATCAATGCGCTGGTATTAAGTTGGACGATCGTACACCCAATCAATGAAAATAGCCCGTTGTATGGTTTCAATATGCAGGATATTAGAAATGCTGACACAGAAATTTTTGCATTTGTAAAAGCATTTGATGAAGTGTTTTCCAATACAGTGATCGGTCGCACTTCTTTTGTCGCATCTGAAATTGAATGGGGGGCACGTTTTAAAATGATGTATTATGCCAATTCGGATAAATCAAAAACAGTGCTGGATCTGTCGTTGCTCAACAGCATTGAAAAAGTGGATATCCCCGAACCAATTGCTGTATCCTGACCTTACACTGGTGTGATCTGGATAAATTCTTTCCGGTTGATGTAATACAAAAACAGGATATACAGGATCGGAAAAAAGCTGATCAGCTTTAATGCAAAAATCCCTGTATAAAAACCTGCCAGGTACAATAAAGCCAGCATCAAAAAACCAGCCGCCAGCTGCACATCACCTATGGCACACACAACTTTAAAATAATAGGTGTTTAAATGATGATATACCAATTCCAATGGTTTGGTGTGATGAAACCCATCTGTAACGACAATCTTCGGATGATTTTCCTGGACAGTGATCACAACGGGCCTGTTATTCATCAACGGATAAATTTCTTTACCATTTACAACTACACGTATTTTTAAAAAACTCAGCAACATCTGGTTTTTCCGGGTAATGACGAT
>DASZPW010000470.1:0-7556 GCA_035550155.1 Chitinophagaceae bacterium
TGTGTAAGGAAATGAAGATAATGCGGCTGTTGGTGCGATCACTCCCAAATCTCTTTCTTTATCCGGCGCATGACCTGCGTAACCTTCGACAGAATAACTAGAAGTTAATCCCCAACTTTCCGGGCCATATCCTTTATAATGATCCGGATTATCCACACACCATTGATAATTGATGAGTGTTTGAGTTTTATTTTCTTCCCAATAATCTGCATACTGATCTTTGAGCCCTCTTGGATCCAAACCAAGATAAGAATACTGTGACCAGAAGAGAGGACCACCGTGCGGAGGATTTCCCTGGTGATGTAAATGCAATTTTAATCCATCATAAGAAGGAGGATCATTTTTTATTTTTCCGTTTTCAGCCCATCCTTCGTGATACACTTCTGCAGGAACGCCATGTGTAGGAGATGATGCAGCAAGTATATATAAGATCAGGCATTCATTATATCCATGAACCGGAAAATTCATTTGCCATCCATAATCGGGACTCCAATGCCAATACAAAACATTTTTCCCGTTACGATACCAATCATATTCGACTTCTTTCCAAAGTTTATCAATTCTATCAGCAAGTTCTTTTTCTTCTTTATTGCCATCTTTGAAAAATTGACGGGCACAAAGAAGTCCCTGTATCATATAAGATGTTTCTACCAAATCGCCGCCATCATCTTTTCTGCCGAAGGGTTTTACTTTTCCGGTTTCTCCATACATCCAATGTGGCCAGGCTCCATGAAAGCGATCACATGTCTCAAGAAAATGAACAATTTTTTCCAGTCTTTTTCTTCCCTCTTCTCTTGTGATAAATTTTCTATGAATAGCTGCTACTATCGACATTACACCAAACCCGCTTCCGCCGCTTGTGACAACATTCTCATCGTTATCAGGATAAATATTGTCTGTATGAAATCGTTCTCTTGCCATTCCGCTGTTAGGTTCGGCGCCGTCCCAGAAATATTCAAATGTTTGTTTTTCCACAAGGTCAAGCAATGCGGAATCGGAAATATTTTCTGAAGCATACGTCAAGGCTGGCTTTTTGTTATCCCGGGAAAAACAAGCAACAAAAAGCGTAGTTATTATTGATATGAGTAAAAATATTTTAAATCTCATCTTAGTTTACTTTATAAATATGGAGCACTGAAGCCCAACGCTTGTAATCCGGCTTTTACTTCCGGGCAGCTGGTAAATAAATTCCATAATAAACCAGACCGGTAATTTTCTATCATGCCAACAATGGGGCCTTCATCAATTGCTAAATATGAATTTGCAAACCATCCATCTTTCAGGCTGAATGCATCTTTAAATCCATATGGCCCCCAAAGTTTATCACCAAGTTTATAATAAAAGAATTTTAATGCCTGCATGGATTCAACTGGCGTGTAAGGCAAAGATGAGATGGCAGCCGTTGGAGCAATCACTCCGATATCATTGGTTGGAGAACTGGCATTATAACCTGCGGGAACGTCGCTGGCTGTAAGCCCCCAGCATAAATTGCTGTATCCATAATACCCGTGGGGATCTGCCTTGCAATATTCATAATTTATTTTAGAATGATTGATTGTTTGAGTTTGATAATTGGCGTAAGCATCAGCCAGTCCATTTGGATTAATTCCAAGAAAAGAATATTGTTCGAAAAATAAAGGACCTCCAAGATTTTCTCCAAGTGGTAATGTCACTCCATAAAAAACGTTACCATTTTTAATAGCGCCATTTCTAGCAAAACCACTATCATACACAGCTTTTGGAATTCCATGTGTCGTTGATGAAGCAGCAAGTACATAAGTGATCAAAGTTTCGTTCCATCCCTGCACAGGAACATTTATTGCCCAATCATGAACCGGGCTCCAGTTCCAATACAACACTTTTTTTCCATTTTGCCTGAACCAATCCCATTCCACTGCGTTCCATAGAGAATTAATGTCGTTACGTAAATTGGTTTCTGCAGCATCTGCTCCATTAAAATATTGACGTACTGTCAATAATCCCATCATCACATATGATGTCTCAACGATGTCAGCTCCGTCGTCGTTGGTAGCAAAAGGAACTACAGCTCCTGTTGTGCCATTCATCCAATGAGAAAATGCACCGTGAAAACGCTGGGCATTATTTGTTAAGAAGCTAACGATCTTCTGAACTCTTGCCACACCCTCAGTTCTTGTAATAAAATTTCTATTGATTGCTGCAGGTATTGCCATAATTCCGAAGCCAGTGCCACCAGTTGTTACTATATCACCTGAAGTATTTCTTTCTCTCGCCATACCACAAACCGGATGGCCAAAGTCCCAGAAATATTTAAAGGTTTGACTTTGTACCAGGTCAAGCAGTGCCGAATCGGAGATCTGTGGAAACTTATCAGTGGAATCGATCTGCGTATAAAAGTCAAGGTCTATCCTGTTTATCAAATTTTTCCCAGAGGCTGATTTCAGCAGCGTAGTCAATGAAAAAATATATTCATTCAATGGATTCAGATCAGCAGAAGGAGATACCAGGATGGTACTATCGCTATTTTGATAAGAAACGTTGTAAGCTACATCAGCAAGGCTTTGGCTTTTGTTATTATACGATATAGCAGACGATACTGAACTTTTATCAACCTTATCAGAAAATGATATTTGAATAACCGGTTTAATTGTTATTCCATATAAAGTCCCGGTAGAATTAAAAGTTACCGAATTGATTGTATGGGTTGATACCGTAAAGGTGGTGCCTGCGGGAGGGTTTGGCGGAGGAGGTGGTGTGGGAGTTGTCGAAGATTTTTTACAACCAATTACAAGGAAAAAAAGGATCACTAATAAAGGAACAGAAATGCTGCAGGCTATGTTACTTTTTTTCACACGACTCATTACTTGATTATTTTGATGACACGTCACACTTGCTTCACCCGTAGTTTTATACTACTTCCATTTGTCGTTATCTAAAAGTGAAGGGTGCAAAAAATGAAGTAATGATCTTATTATTTATTGCACCCATCACTGCAAGTTACATCAGTATTAAAGCCCATGGCTTTGCAAAGCGTATAATGATTGTATTTCCGAAAGACTTAACACTTTGTTGAATACTTTAAATTCGTCCAGGTTACCACTTAAAGAATTCATCCAGCCATTCACTGTATTTGCATTATCATCCGGACCGCCCAAAGTGAAACTATCTGCAGTGCCAAAATTAGGCTGGGCTGCAAAAGTAGTTGTGCTGCTTTGTGATAATAAAGCTCCGTCAACATAAACTCTCAGTGCTCCTGAAGTTCCATCATAAGAAATAACCATCTGGTGCCAGTTACCATCCAACATCTTAGGCCATACCTGTCCAGCATCAAACCACTGATCCATCAGGCAAACTTTTCCATAAGAATTTGATGCATTATCAGCATTATTAAACAGCATGAAAAATTTAGTTTGCTCCCATGAATATCCGGGTTGATTCAACGAAAAAGGCAGATAGGTGGTGGGTCCACTACTCAGATTTGCCGGTTGCTGAATCCAGCATGCCATCGTAAAGCTACCGAGATTGGCTATCGTGCTGGTTATATTCGAATTGATATATCCAGGGCTAGCAATCTGAACTGCCTGGCCGATTTTACCGGTAACAAAACTTATGGATGTTGCATGATTAGGAGTTCCTGCGACATGAGAAACACTATCAACATAACCACCATTAAATGCCCAATATGCCACTAAATTGGCGGCTGCCACCTGCGAAGAAGTACTATAACCATTCACAGGAACAAAAAAGGATTTTTCATCACCATAGGTTATTCCTTTTTCATTTATGGCATAAGCCCGATAATAGTACTTAGTAAGCAATGATAAATTAGTGAGTGCTACTGAAAAATTTCCTGCAATTTTATAAACGGGAGTTCTGTTTTTTGACGTATCAACTCCGCTGGTGGTGCTATAACAGATACCGGCTTCCATCACAATGGAACCGCCGTCATTAGAAATGTTGCCACCGATGGTTGCGCTGGTACCACTTATATTAGTAGCATCAGTAGTAGACACAGTTGGAGCAACTGCATTAACCTGGATGCCGCTATCGCTGCCGGTTTTCTTGCATCCGGAAACTGCAAGACCAAGCAGGAAGATTGCTGAGATATAAATGCTATTTTTCATATTAATTAAATAGGTTGATGAAATAAATTTTATTTGCCTTTCCCCTGTAAAACAATCAATGCCTGTATGTCGACTGCACTTAAAGCCTTACTGTAAATTCTAACTTCATCCATTTGACCGGTCAGGTAACTTGCCCAACCCTGTGATCCACCCGCCGTACCAAGACTTGGTGAACACTGAAATTGTTCAGTGCCGAAAATGATCTTGGTTGCAGCGGAGGGAAATGCAAGATTACCAAGTCCCGCTGCTGATTGCGTTGCGACTGCAGTTCCTCCCTGGAACAATGTGAATGTGGAACTTGTAGCATCATAGGTCAATGCGATGTTTTGCCAGCTGTTCCATGGATTAGTAAGAATGCCATTGGTAAACCAAACTTCACTTTGTCCATTGAAATGGATTTTCAAATTTCCTGTTGTGGCAGTGCTATTATTTTCATAAAACATATCCAAAGACCCCCAGAAATCGTTATCCTTTGAAATGACTACCGGTGCAATAATTCCATTGGTATTTTGAGCAGTATTTAGCCAATAATCTATGGTAAAACTGTGCAAGTTTTTTACTGCATTCGGCAGATCCGAAATAACGTATCCGTTATTGGCACCCTGAAATGCCTGTCCTTTAAAACCTCCAACAAAACTGGTGCCTACGCCACTTCCTGCTGTATTTGAAACACTATCTATATAGCTGCCATCAAAAGCCCAATAAGCAACCAAACTACCCTGGCCGATTTCAGAAACTGACGTATATCCATTTATTGTAAATGGCGGCTGATATGATTTGGGATCAAATTTTTTATAGCAGGAGGTTAAAAGCGTACCACAAACCAGGAGGAGTGGCAAGCCCTTATTTATTATAATTTTTTTCATAAACATAGTCTGAAGTTTTAAAAATTAATAACCCGGGTTTTGAGTCAGCGTACCTGCACTCAGATCAATTTCACTCTGAGGAATAGGCCACACTTCATTTTTATTGGGTTTCCAACCCAGGGACCCCAACTTTGTACCGGCTAATCCCCATCTTATCAAATCAAAATAACGGCTTTCAAAAAAGTCCATTGCCAACTCTACTCTTCTTTCATGCTGAATGGCTGTTCGTAAAGCTGACTGGTCTGTTGTCGTCACAGCAGGTAAAGTGCCTGCCGGGGCTCCGTTAGCGATGGAATAATTTCTTGCTCTTGTTCTTACCATGTTCAAAGAAATCAATGCAGCAGATGAATTTCCCAATTCATTGTTTGCTTCTGCATTCCACAATAAGACAGAAGCGTACCTTATTACTCTAACATTTTGCTGGCAGCCTGGATTTGCCAAAGCTGTTGAAAAATAAGAAGAAGGTACATAGGCTTTGTAATTATACATTGGATTATCTGCATTTGCCGGAACTAGATCGCCTTCGACAGTTGGTGTTCCCCGGAAAATAATAGTTGCGCCTAAACGTTTATCCCCGGCTTCAAATTCATTCACCAGGTTTGGCGTAGGTACATTAAAACCCCAACCGCCCCACGGTACATTTCTGGGCATTTGTACCTGTGAATATTGAGAGGTTTCTGCAGATGGTATACCGGGAGTTTCTGCACATTGAATTTCAAAAATAGATTCGGAGCAGTTTTCATTGGGAATTCTGTACATCGCTTCAAAATTGGCGAAAAGAGAAAATTGGTTTGATTGTATCACCTGGTTGGTATATGTTACCACATCACTCCAATGTTTCTGATATAAAGCCACCATTGCATGTAATGATAATGCAGCCCATTTTGTTATTCTACCAACATCATCACCCGTGTAAGACGAAGGAAGCCCGGCAGCTGCATCAGTCAGATCTTGCTCGATAGCTAGGTAAACCTGATCCTTAGGTGTACGTTGAACATTGTATTGAGTTGCATCACCTGGAACATGTAAACGAAGTGGTACATCACCAAATGCCCTTACTAACCTGAAATAGGAATAGGCCCTCACAAATTTTGCTTCTAATAAATACCGGGCTTTTAGAGTTGCATCCATACTGATATTCGGAATATTATCCAATACCTGGTTACATAAATTGATCTCCTGGTATTCTCCATTCCAGAAATCACTTAACTGGCCTTCTGTGGATGTTGCCGTGAAATTGTCAAAATCATTCATAAACGAAGCATCGCCGGGAGTACTTCCTTTTTCTGCATCATCAGAACCCAGGCTTTCAACTGCAATAGGAGCAAAAGCTGTTTGCGTCCAAAAGCGCAAATTCGCATATATGGCATTTACTGCTTTTGTAGCATCGTCCTGCGATTGCCAGAATTGTTGTGTGGGTTGTTGCCCTTGTGGGGGAACTTCTAAAAAGCTTTTCTTACATCCTCCTAACAGTCCTGATAAAATTGGTAAAAGGAAAAGTATGAAAGCTATTTTTAGATCAACTATTTTAAATTTTGTTTTCATATAAATATTTTTCAAAAATTAAAAAGTAAGATTAACACCAAAATTATACGTGGCGTACAGCGGATATACGTTAACATCTACGCCTGCTCTTGTAGGACCTCCGCCAACTTCAGGACTAAAGCCCCGATACTTGAAAAAGTTGAAGGCATTTTGCGCATTAACGTACACTCTTAATCTTGAAATACCTGATTTACCTAAATATCGCTGAGGCAATGTATATCCCAACTGCATATTTCTGACCCTGAAATAACTTCCATTTTCAACGAAGAAAGAATTAGAAAGATAATTTGTACTACCACCAATGTTGGCAGAAGGATAGAAATTACTGGTTCCTTGTCCATTCCAGCGATTTTTGTAAAAATCTTCAGTGAAATTTTCCGTACCGTATCTCAAACCAAAATTAGCATTATATACTTGTACGCCGGATACTCCCTGGAAATCCAATGTGAGATCAAAATCTTTATAAGAAACATTTGTGTTGATCCCAAAGATAAATTTAGGATTAGGGTTCCCTAATACAACTTTATCTTTTGCATCAATGAGGCCATCTCCATTTACATCTTCGTATTTAAAATCACCTGGTTGAGCATTCGGTTGCACCACTACTCCGCCGGAGGATTTATAATTTGCAATATCCTCGGCAGATTGAAAAATCCCGATAACCTGGTAGCCAAAAAATTCGCCAATCGGTTCGCCAATAATGGTTCGGGTATTAAAGTTATTAGAACCTGTAGGTCCAACTTGCTGATAAATCGGGTTAGCTCCTGTTGATACTTCCAGTACTTTGTTCTTATTTATACCAGCATTAGCACTAACTGAATAATTCCAGTCTTTGCCAATCCGGTCCTTCCATGTTACCAGGAATTCAAATCCCGTGTTTTGGAATGTTGCCTGGTTGCCGATGATGGTACCACTGCTGGTGCCTACAGAACCGAGGATCGGAATATCAAATATTGCTTTCTCTGTTTTCTTATTATACCAATCAATTTCTGCATTCAATTTATTTTGAAGCATAGTAGCTTCCAAACCAACATCAGTGCCT
>DASZPW010000471.1:0-9541 GCA_035550155.1 Chitinophagaceae bacterium
AGTTGCTTTGAAACCGCTTTCGTTATCGGATATAACCTGGTACCCGAACCGCCGGCCAAAATGATCCCTTTCATTTTATTTTGTTGCGTATTGAAGTTCGTAATACTTCATGTAATCTCCGCTGGTAACATGCTGAAGCCATTCTTTATTTTCCAAATACCAGTCAATTGTTTCGCTAAGTCCCTGCTCAAATGTTACAGAAGGTTTCCAGCCCAATTCTTTATTTATTTTAGAAGCGTCGATAGCATATCGCCGGTCATGTCCGGGTCTGTCCTTTACATAAGTTATAAGTTGTTCACTGGTACCGGCTCTTCTATTGAACTTTTGATCCATGAGTTTGCAAAGCAATTTTATAAGATCAATATTTTTCCACTCATTAAATCCACCAATGTTATACGTATCCTTCTTCTTTCCTTTATGAAAAATAAGATCAATAGCCGCTGCATGATCTTTCACATAAAGCCAGTCTCTCGTATATAATCCATCTCCATAAACCGGCAATGGTTTTTCATTGGCTATATTATTTATAAACAGGGGAATTAATTTTTCGGGAAATTGATTGGGGCCATAATTATTGGAACAATTGCTGACGATCACGGGCAAGTTATACGTTTCGCCATAAGCCCTTACAAAATGATCGGATGATGCTTTGGAAGCCGAATATGGGGAATTAGGTTCATAGGGAGTAGTTTCTGTAAAAAAACCTTTTTCACTAAGAGAGCCAAAAACTTCGTCGGTAGAAATATGATAAAATAATTTGTTGTCGAAGTTTCCCGACCAGGTATCTTTTGCAACATTTAATAAGTTAACCGTACCTATTACATTTGTGTACACAAAATCCATGGGCGATAAAATGGACCGATCAACATGACTCTCTGCTGCCAGATGGATGATTGCATCAGGCTGATATTGTTTAAATACACTATTCAGCTCTTTTATATTGAGAATATTTACCTTTTCAAATACATAATTGGTAGAATGTTCAATATCTCTAAGATTTTCCAAATTTCCGGCGTAAGTGAGTGCATCCAGATTGATGATCTTGTATTCAGGATATTTATTTACAAATAATCTTACCACATGAGATCCTATAAATCCGGCGCCGCCTGTTATGATAATTGTTTTTGACATTTCCTTAAAAATTATCTACGCTTTAAATGCTGACCTCTTTTTTCGATTTGTACCATTCAAAAGTCTTCTTCAATCCATCCTCTACTGAAACAGCGGGAGTATATCCTAATAATTTTTTTGCTTTAGAAATATCGGCAAGGCTGTTTTTTACGTCGCCGATTCGTTCCGGACCAAATGAAGGTTTAATCCCACTTGAAGCAAAACCTGCCAATAATTCAAACAATTTTAAAATTGAAGTTTGTTTGCCACAGGCGATATTGTAAACCTGGTTCACGGCCTCCTTATTTTCTGTGAACAATGCAAGTATATTAGCCTGGACTGCATTTTCAACATAAGTGAAATCCCGACTGTAACTGCCATCTCCATTGATCAGCGGAGATTTGTTTTCTAACAAATGTGTTACAAAAATCGGTATCACAGCAGCATATGGTCCTTGTGGATTTTGTTTGGGTCCGAAAATGTTGAAGTACCGAAGGCCTATCGTTTCGATCCCATATAAGTCTGAATACACTTTTGCATAAAGCTCATTCACATATTTTGTGACTGCATACGGCGAAAGCGGTTTGCCAATTGTATCTTCTGTTTTTGGCAAACCGGGATGATCCCCATAAGTAGAAGAGCTTGCTGCATAAACGATACGTTTAATATTTTTTTCCTTTGCAGCATTAAAAATATTTAATGTACCGGTTATGTTTACATCATTAGTTGTAAGAGGATCTTTAATAGAGCGGGGAACAGAACCAAGTGCCGCCTGGTGGGTTATGAGGTTCATTCCTTCACAAGCGTATACACAGGTTTTGTAATCACGAATATCTCCTTCTAAAAACTCGAATTGATGATTGCCTGTAAACTCTTTAATATTTTCTAAAGAACCGGTTGCCAGATTATCCAAAACCCTGACAAATGCGACCCGCTCATCCTGCAAAAGTTTAGCTGTTAAATTGGACCCGATAAATCCAGCTCCTCCGGTAACAAGAATTCTCATTCAAATGTGGTTTTTATTCATCTTTTGATCGCCGGAATTTTTTTGTTATATCAATTTTACCGAGTAATCTGCCAACCGCTCCTTCTTTAGGAGTTTCTTCGTCATAATAACTTTTATAATTATATCCATATCCATACCCATAACGGCCATAACCGTAGTATCCGTATCCGGGTTTTAATTTCACGTCATTGATGATAATGGAGATCTTCGGCAATTTGTTTTCTTTATGAAAATCATCAATAAGTGCAATTTGCTTTTTGAAAGTATGACGCTGTCTAACGAGGTAAAGTGTACAATCAGCAAACTTCCCAAGTGTCATGGCATCACTAACCATTCCTACCGGCGCAGTGTCCACAATTACAACATCAAAATTCTTTTTAAGATATTCAAACATTTCGACGACTGATGGTTCAAGAAGTAATTCAGCTGGGTTAGGCGGAACAGGCCCGCAGCCAAGAACAAACAAATTATCACTTCCGGGAACTGGAGTGATCAATTCATTAATATCAGCTTTTTGTACCAGGAAATTTGTAATACCAGCACGCTTTGGCATCTTAAGCCCTGAAAGTATCTTAGGTTTCCTGATATCAAATTCCAGGATAATTGTCTTTTTACCCGTCAATGCCATGACAGCACCAAGATTGGTACAGACAAATGATTTTCCTTCTCCACTGAATGATGAGGTTACCAATATCACTGGTTTCTCCGTCTGCCCTAATACAAATTGAAGATTGGAGCGAATGATCCTGAACTGTTCCGCCACCATACTGCGGGTGTTTTTACTTACAACAAGGGAGTTACCTGCAAATGAATGGCCGACCTCTCCAAGTATTGGTGTCGCAGTGATCTTCTCAATATCATAACGAGTGGTTATTTTATCATTTAAAATTTCGCTTAGGAAGATGAACAGGACAGGAATAGCTAACCCGATCAGGATTGCAAATAGCTGAATGGCTCTTTTATTGGGTTTGATAGGTGTCGTTGCAACTGATGCTTTATCTATAACCTGGCTGTTGGAAACATTAGAAGCCTTTGAAATAGCAGTCTCTTCTCGTTTTTGCTGAAGAATTTTATACAGATCCTGTTTACTTTCCACAAGTCTTAATATTTCAAGATACTCCTGCGATTTTAATGGTAATGACCTGAGTTCTGATTCTGCCGCTTGTTTTTTTTGTGTAAGACCACCAATGGCTGTATTGATAGTGGCCTTTATATTCCTTAAGCTTTCTACAATATTTACCCGGAGTTTTTCAATTAATGCCGTTAATTCTTTCACAGAAGGGTTTTGCGGAGGAATGTTGGAATTTAGCAAACTTTGCCTGTCTATTTGGGCTTTGTTATACGCTTCAATGTAACCATTCAATACCGGATCGTTTAATCCCAAAGAAGAAGGCACCGGGTTATTAACCGCCAAAGATGATGGAACAACTATTTTATTAAACTCATTTTTTTTATCCCGCAAATATCCATCAACATAATTGGCTACATTCATTTGAAATTGCTGTTCTGTAAGGTCTTTGTCAGTTTCTCCAAATTTTTCAAAATAATCATTCGCCTGGGCCTGAAGATCTATTACATCATGATCCAACTGGTACTTCAACTTTATTTTCTGGATACTATCAAGGTCATGGCCTAAGGAATCCAGTCGATCGTTTATAAACTGAAGCGTTTGCTCATCCGTTTGGTTTTTATCTTCAATAGTTTTTGATCTGTACTCATCCATTAATTGGTTAACAACATCTGCACACATTTTTGGGTTGGTACCCTGTATAGTAATACTTATAATTCCTGCACCCTGTGTCTTTGGAACAACCTGAAGACTCCTGACTAACGATGCAGCTATTGCAGATGCCGGCTGCCATGTTATATTATATTCATGACTTACAACTCCATATGGGTTACGTACCAGGCTGAAAATACCGTTCCTGTTTTGAAACTGTTCTCCGAAAGAAAAGGTACTGTCCCCGTTATTGACGTGAAATTGATGATCATTGACAAATGTTACATCAATTGAAAATGAACTTGACGAATCAGCGAGTTTATATATTTGAAGAGAAAAAGGCCCCTGGATATAAATATTTTCACTCCTGATCTTCCCAACACTAAAATAACTGACTTCCAGGCCTAATTTTTTTACCACACGTTCCATCAGCGGCTTTGACCGCAGCACTTCCATTTCGTTCTGGATATTCATGTTTTTATTATCACCAAACAAGCTTGCAAATTTGTCATCCGAATTACTTCCTTTTTGCTGATCACTATTAATAAGAAGTGTGCCGGTTGAGCTATAAATACGGGTAGCGTATCTCAAATAACCATAAGCAGCAAATAACATCAGGGCAATTGCTAAAACAAAAAAGGGCAGAAAGCGGATGTATTTGAAAAAAAGATCCCGGATACTCAGGTTACCGAGTTCGCTCCTGTTGAAATTAAATTGATCCTCCACTTATAGTAGATTAAATTATGTTTTAAGATTTTGTCTTATTTAAAAACATTATAGATAAATGCGGTTGCAGTAATGATACTCAAAGCAAGACTGATTCGTTGCGCCACTAATGACTGATCCACCATCCTGGTTTTTTGCTTCGTCGGGTAAACGATCACATAATCGTTCTGCATTAGATTATAATACGGAGAATTAAATAAATCCTTTGATGAAAGATCGATAGTTCCTATTTCTCTCTTACCATCAATTTCCCTTACAACTTTTACATCCGTTTTTTTACCGTAATCTGTAATACCTCCGGCCAATCCTATTGCTTCCAGTATTGTAAGTCTTTCTCCTGAAACATTTACTTCGCCTTCATGACCTACCTGCCCCAATACTATTACTTTATAATTTAAAAAACGGATGATAACTGATGGATTGATCAATACAGTATCTTTCTCATTGATCCTACTCTTGATTAGATCAGCTAATTGAATTTTGGTTAACCCTTCAACATGTAAAGTGCCTATTCTCGGGTATTCAATATTGCCGTTCACATCTACCAAAAAACCACTATTGTTTCCGCTGACAGGGGTACCACTGCTTTGAGCTCCGGATCCGGAAACGTTGACATTACTTGTGGAAGGAAGATTATAGTATGCATCAGAAACTTGTGGTTGTGTGCTGGCACTGTATACCTGGATAGAAAGAAGATCGTTTTTCTGAATATGCAACTCCGGAAATGGTGTATTGACTATACTTGTAGTGTCTGCTGCATTTTCAAGATAGTACGGAGTCTTCTGCTGAGTGGCGCAGGAAGCTAACAATAAAACAGGTAAAGCAAATAAAACAGAAAGCCTGATGAATTTCATGAAAAATTTGTATTTAATTGCTAAGCAGTTTTGTGCAAAAATAAGGTTTGGTTTTATCTGGTTTGTACCGAAGATAGCTTAGTTCTTTCAATATAAGCTACCAAAATGTACCCAAGACTGTCAATAGCTATTTTCACCATTTTTCGATTAATATCCAAAATACTTCCTTCATGATCCATTAACGGTCCGCTGGTAATAACTACCCGCTGATGCTGCTGAAATTCCATTGGATGAACCTGGACATTCTCATATTCATTCAAAAAACGCTTAATGGAATTTATCTCTCTCTCCCGTATTACTGCCGGTTTTCCATCCCAATACACAAAATTGATCACCCCATTAGTCATTCGAACTTTCGTTTTATCCGTATCATTCACTTTTACAAAAACATACGACTTAAACAAAGGCTCTTCTACGACTTTCATACGGTCACTCCATTTTCTGCGTACTTTATTGACCGGGCAATAACACTCTACCCCCTTTTCTTTCAGCAATGAGTCTACCTTTTTTTCCCAACGGGGCTTAGTATAAATCGCCAGCCATTTCTGAGTCAAGGTGAAATATTTTTTGACGGCTTCGCCATCTCAGTCACATAGAAAGTTTTCTACATGACCGGTTTGTATTAACGGGAGATGAAAAATAAGAAGCTTCCGGAGCCCCCTATTTTGTTACAAATATAAGTGGAAGAATGGGAGTGGCAAGTAGATAAAATACGCAGATTTTGAGGGATTTGTCCCCACGAGTTAATAACTATTCAATGATGCTTACCATTTCATTTTTTAATTTGTATTTCTTACCCGTCTCAGGACAAACAGCAATCCCATCATTATTAAAATGCAATGTAAGTCCGGCCTCACTTACCCAACCTTTATGCCGGGCAGGATTTCCCATCATCAACGCAAACGGAGGAACATTTTTAGTGACAACCGCACCAGCCCCAATCAATGAATATGCCCCAATTTCTACTCCGCAAATTATGGTTGCATTAGCTCCTATAGTTGCACCTTTTCCAATCAATGTTTTTTTGAATTCTGTTTTTCTTTCAATAAAACTTCTTGGATTGATCACATTGGTAAATACCATGGAAGGTCCGAGAAACGCTCCATCTTCAATGATCACTCCATTATATACCGACACATTGTTCTGAATCTTTACTCCATTACCGATAACTGTATTATTATCTATGAAAACATTCTGGCCAATATTGCAGTTCTCACCCACTTTGCAGGTCGGCATCAGGTGGCAAAAATGCCAGATCTTAGTTCCGGCTCCTATTTGAGCTCCTGAATCTACAAAGGAACTCGGATGAACAAAAACAGGTTTGTTTTCCATGCTGCCAAAATAATTCTTTTACGGCTTACCGCACCAATTTCATACATTTAATCATAAAATAACTGCTTTGAAAGAACGCTTCTATTCTCTTGATGTTTTCCGGGGAGCAACAGTTTGCCTGATGATCCTGGTAAATAATCCCGGAAGTTGGGCCCATATTTATCCCCCTCTGGATCATGCAGCCTGGCATGGACTCACACCTACCGATCTTGTATTTCCCTTTTTCCTTTTTGCCGTAGGCAATGCATTGTCTTTTGTAATGCCCCGACTGCAAGCTGGCGGTGACGGGGTTTTTTGGAAAAAAGTTATTAAAAGATCATTGTTGATTTATTTGATAGGATTGTTCCTTACCTGGTGGCCTTTCTTTTACTGGAAAGCGGATCATTTGGTTTTCCGTCATTGGGTAGATCCTTCTAATCCTCAAAATGGAGTTCGTATTCTCGGAGTACTGGCAAGAATTGCCATCGCTTATTTTTTTGCATCTATCATCATCTACTATTCCAAGCCAAGAAGCGCTTTTTTGATCGGGCTACTTCTTCTATTATTATATTGGGCTCTTTGTTTTTTGTTAGGCAACCCGAGTGATCCGTATAGTATGACTGGTTGGTTCGGAAACCAAGTGGACAAAACTATTCTTCACATTCCTCATATGTACAAAGGCGAAGGAATTCCTTTTGATCCGGAAGGGATTATGAGTACCATGGGTCCAATTGTGCAGGTGATCTTCGGCTATCTCGTCGGCGACTATATTCAAAAGAAAGGAAAGAATTTTGAGATGATCTCCGGTTTATTTGTTGCGGGAACCGTAATGTTATTCACAGGTTTTTGCTGGGATATGGTTTTCCCTCTCAACAAAAAAATATGGACTAGTTCATATGTAGTTTATACCACAGGCCTTGCTACTATTATTATTGCAACAATGATCTACATGATCGAGATAAAAAATGTGAAAGTATGGTTGAGCAAATTCTTTGATGTGTTTGGGAAAAATGCTTTGTTTGTTTTTGCGCTAAGCGCTTTTCTTCCAAAAATTTTATGGTTGATAAGAATTCCGAACGGAACAAATGCCGGAGGTAAACCAATTTATACTGATCCATGGCATTGGTTTTATATAAAAGTTTGTGCAAAAATTCCCGGCGATCCGAGAATTGGTTCGCTGGCTTTTGCCATCAGCTTCATCATTTTCATGTGGGCCATTTGTTACTGGATGGACAAGAAGAAGATTTATATAAAAGTATAACGCATCAATTTTCAAATCATCTTTCAATAACTTTTGCGGTTCGTACGGGAATCGAACCCGTAGCTTCAGATCGACAATCTGAGATGTTAGCCATTACACCAACGAACCGTGTAGCCTGTACGGGACTCGAACCCATATTTCAAGAATGAAAATCTTGCGTCCTCGCCACTTAGACGAACAGGCCTGATGCAGCAGCGATGATCCATTCACGCCGCTGCATGATTTACCTCAACTGATATTCAGCCGGGTGTTGTACCCGAGCTTTTATTTTCGGATCAGTATTTACAATTTTTCTATTTTTCAAAACATCTTTAACCAACCCAACTCCGATCATGGTTACCCAGACAATCAAAGCCAATTTCATGTTTTACCTCCTTTTTATTATCAATCGCCGGGTAAACAAAAACCCGGTCGTTAATTGCGACCGGGCTTGCCATTCTGATTACTTTAAAAAGATCAGGTCAGGATTTGATCCGGTCGCAGATGGATACGATCTTGCTCTTCCGTGTTGCAATCACAGTTTCTATCCGCATCGACATAGCAAAGCCAGCATGGAAGATTGTTTCCACTCATTGTTTTAAATCGTATATATTCCATTTGTTTCATCCTTTAATTCATTCGTGTTACAGATGCACTACTTTAAAAATTTCATATGCTTATGTTCGTAAAACAAAAAACCCCGACGATTACAGCCGGGGTTATGTTATATAGATAAATTTCGGTTGCTTACTCTTTTACATAACATGCCCCGCTGGCCGCATCCTCAGCCTTTTGGCTGATCCGGTCCACAATTACCATATGTAAATCTGTGCGAAGCATCTCTTTGATTTTGCGGATGCAAAGATGGAATTATTTTTTGGTTGTTACCAAATTTTGTTAAGAAAATTTTTAGAAAATCATTTTATGCATAAAGAACCGCTGTAGCATCTTTTGAATGTCTTAAACAAAAACACATGAAAAGATCATTTATTGCTGCCTCGATTTTTTTAATAAATAGCATGGCTATCAATGAAAAAGCTTTTTCCTCAGGTTTCTCCAAAACAGTTGATTCTTCATTTTACGGGAAAAAATGGTATGTGACAATGATCCATTTACCCGTTGGTAATGACCTTCCCTCTTTTAAAACCGATACTCTTACCGGGAAAACCACTTTTATAATATTTAATAATATGAAAAAAAGTGCAGGTGGAAGTGGCGGTTGCAACAGTTTTGGCGGAACACTTTCAATAAAAGGCGACCATATCCGTATTTCTCAACTTATCTCCACGCAGATGTATTGTGAAGGAATACAGCAAATAGAAAATGATTTTTTTGCTGCGCTAACAAAAGTGAATCGTTTTGAAGTAAAAAATAAAAAGCTGTTATTGTACCAGGATAAATTATTGTTGCTGGAGTTGGAATCAGAATAATTTCCCTTGCTCCCCTGGTCTTCTAAAAATGCTCCTATTCAAACTCCACTCCTCCGCATTCATACCGTACAGCTTTCCATATTTTTTATACTGATCAGCCACCAGTTTTGCAATAGGGCCTTCGCCTCTCATTCGCACTCCCCA
>DASZPW010000472.1:0-2771 GCA_035550155.1 Chitinophagaceae bacterium
CAGCATCATTCCCTTCAGTTCACCAATTGTGATGATGGCACGAATTCCTTATGGGGTGCCGGGTACTGTTCCCTGGTGGCAATTAGGTTTGTCAATGGCACTGCTTATTGGCGGATTTATGTTCACTACCTGGTTTGCCGGTAAGATCTACCGTACAGGAATCTTAATGTATGGTAAAAAACCAAGTTGGAAAGAATTGATCAAATGGGCTTTCCGGAAAAGCTGATAACTTAAAAGAAGTTTTTAAAAAAAGCTGTCATGAAGTGCTCGTGACAGCTTTTTTGTTAAAATTTTCTATAATAGCTAAATAAACTTTTGTATTACGAAATCAATCGTATATTTGATACGAAATTCTTCGTGATTCATTTAAACATTAATTTTTAAAATAAAAAAGTATGAAACCGAAACCACTTATTTCAGCCAGCCCGTTGTTGATTCTATTTATCACGGCTCTTTCGATCACATTAGTGTCCTGGGATTTTAAACAATCGCCAGCTCCTTTTCATCAAAAAACTACCGGCACAGATACTATTCCAGCCGATCGGGATAAAAAGATCCGTAACCTGGATGATGTACTTGACAACCTTGATGCTGCAGAAATGAAATTAAATATGGAGCAGGTGCAGAAAGAAATAAAGGATGCACTGAAAAATATAGATATGGATAAAGTAAAGATGGAGGTGGATAAAGCCATGAAAGAAGTGGATATGGAAAAGATCAAAAGAGACGTAGAAGAATCTGTGGCAAAGATCGATTGGAATAAAATGAAAGCACAATTAGATGAAGTGAAAATGATCAACACGGAAAAGCTACAGAAAGAAATGAAGGAAGTTCAAAAGAATCTTGAGAAAATGGGGCCAGAGATCCAGAAAGAACTGGAAAAGGCAAAAGAAAAAATAGAAAAAGCCAAAGCCGAAATGAAAGAATACAAGGATTTTCTTGATGGCCTTGAAAAAGACGGGTTGATCAATACGAAGGAAGATTACACTATCAAACATAAAGACGGTGAACTTTTCATCAATGGGAAAAAAGCTTCAGATGATGTGTACAACAAATACCGCAGCTTCCTGGAAAAACATAAAACATTTACGATTGAAAAAAGTGGCGATGATTTTAATATTCACCTGAATAATCATGTAACAGTTATCTAAACTCTTGCCATAAGAAGTGTAGCCCTGATCAGAATTGTCCCGCTTATTGCGGGACAATTTATTTTTGCGTTATGGAAATGTATTTTATTGCATTGATAGCGCCGGAGAAGATCAATCAGCGGGTATTGAAATGGAAATTATGGATGCAGGAAAAATTTCAATGCCAGGCAGCTTTAAAATCACCGGCACATATCACATTGATCCCTCCGTTTTGGATGCAACCGGAACTGGAAAATGAATTGCATCACTCCATAGATGAATTTTCTGTTACCCAAAATCCTATTTCAATTCAACTGAATGGTTTTTCATGTTTTAAACCAAAGGTTTTATATGTGAATGTTGAAATAAATGAAGCACTCAACAATCTTAAAGACTTGCTGGAGCAATTTTTGATACAAAAAGAAAAATTTCGTCTTAGCAGGGAAGACCGTAGTTTTCAACCGCATGTTACCATTGCTACAAGAGACCTCCACAAAAAAGCTTTTTACGAAGCATGGGACCATTTTAAGAAAATAAACTATAGTGCAGAATGGATAGCTGACGGAATCTCGGTATTAAAGCATAACAAAAAAAATTGGGATGTATTGTTTACATCCCAATTCCAATCAGTTTAAAACGATTTATTTCACACTAATGAAATGAAATGGAGAAGGCTTCAGGTCAAGATCATCACTCTCGATCATTTCGATATTCAGCTGAAAAGCTTCATCCGTCTTTACAACCACCTTTTCCTTGGTGACCTTGCGAAAACCGGTTTTTTCAAAAATGAATTTATAAGTGCCGGGCTTCAATTCATCAAATGAAAAATTCCCGGACTCATCCGTTACAGCTACTTTTTCTTTTTTGGAAGTGCTATAAGCTGTAACGCTTACATCTTTGAGTGGTTTTTTATTTTCAGAGTTGACGACTACGCCTACCAGGTCATCTTTTTTTCCATGCGATGGATCAGCATCAATGGTTGTATTCGCTTTTGATAACATAAAACCGAATACGCAAACTGTAAGCAGAAGGATTTTTCGTTTCATGTGACATCTTTTTAATTTTTAAAAAAGGCTATACACGTATCAACGTCACAACGTATTATAAAATTAAAGCATTTTTACCGGATTTGACAAACCTTCATTAAACTCTTCCCACACTTTTTTTACGATCTCACCGGCGGGTAAAATACGATCCACTATTGCACTTACTTCCCCTATTTCCAGTTCACCTTCCTCCATATCACCCTCAAACATTCCTTTTTTTGCTCTTGCCCGTCCTAATATCGTTTTTAATTCTTCAATGGTTGCTCCTCTTGTTTCAGCTTCCTGTACCTGTTGATAAAATTTATTCTTCAACATTCTAACAGGTGTTAGCTGTTTCAATGTGAGTGCCGTATCTCCCTCCTTTGATTCGATCACTGCTTTTTTAAATTCGATATGGGAAGAGGCTTCTTCACTCGCAACAAACCGGGTACCCATTTGCACAGCTTCTGCTCCCATCACCATTGCCGCCAGCATTTGTCTTCCCGTTGCAATTCCGCCGGCAGCGATTACAGGTACAGAAACAGCTTTAGCCACTGCTGGTGTCAATATCATCGTTGTTGTTTCTTCTCTTCCATTATGTCCGCCTGCTTCAAAG
>DASZPW010000473.1:0-4334 GCA_035550155.1 Chitinophagaceae bacterium
CCCCATGCAGTGCCTGCTGCAAACGCAATGATGAAGATCAGTATGTATTTTTTGAAAAAGGCGAGACTCCGCTCCAGCAACAGCAGCAGATCGATATCTTCTGTAGCAGCGGTATCAACAACAGTTCGATCAGAATGCATAAAAGGGTTTGTTCAGGTCACACTCCAATCGTAATTTATTTACTGTCGGTTGCCCGCAGCCGTAGGTAAAAAAATATAGTTTGTTTTTGCATTTTTGCTTGATCGGGCTCTATACTTTTACAACGAAAATTATCTAATTGTAACCAATGAAAATAAATAAATACTTCCCGTTTGTTTTCATTTACTTTTTTGTTAATTCGGTTGCATTGCCATTTGGTCTTACGTATACAGCGCTGCTGGCCCCATTTTTTTATGTATGGATACTTGTAAGAAGAAAAAAAGAATTGCTCCTTCCTTTCATCACTATTCTTTCGCCTTTTGTTTTGATACAGGTGCTGCTGGTAGGAGTGGATGCTCACACTTATTTCACTTCCTTCATCAACCTGATTTTGGTGTATATATTTTGCCAGGCTGCATACACTTTTTTCAAAGTGTGCAAAGATCCTGAAAGGATATTCCGGCAACTGCTGATCATAAATTTTGTCCTTTGCCTCGCCGCAATAGTTATCTATTTCACTCCTTATTACAAAATTATATGGATCGAACAAAACCTGACGCAGGGGATCATAAATTTTAAACGGATGAAATTATTCACGTACGAAGCTTCTTATTACGCTACCTTGTTCACACCGATATTTTTCTTTTTCTTGCTTCAATATTTGCTCAGGCAAAACACTATTCGAAACGGATGGCTGTTGCTGATGATCTTTTTACCATACGTTCTTTCATTTTCGCTGGGCGTTATTTCCTGTATCATCATCGCCGGGTTCTTTACCTGGATCTGGCATTTTTCGGAATTGACAAAAAAAAGGAGAGTGCTTAACAGCATCGTCTCTACGGGAGCAGCGGCAGGAGCTGGGATGACTTTTGTGGTTTTATTTTTCCGTCATAACCCACTTTTTATCCGCATAGGAAATATTTTATCAGGAAATGATCTGTCCGGTAAAGGAAGAACGTTGGATGCTTTTATATTGGCAGAGAGAATGCTGAATGAAAAAGACAAATACTGGGGCATTGGTTTGGGCCAGGTAAAAATTCTTGGAGAAGACATCATCCGGAATTTTTATCAGTATCCGCCAAATTACCCGGTTGCGATTCCGAATGCGATGGCAGAAACATTAGCCATATTCGGGTGGACAGGATTTGTTTTAAAACTTTCTTTGGAACTCTTTCTTTTCTTTTATACCAGGGTCTGGAACAATTATTACCGGATGATGCTTTTCTTTTTCATTTTTATTTACCAGTTCACCGGCAGTTTTATCACCAATATTGCGGAATATGTGATCTGGATATTGGCATTCACCAATGTTTTTAAACAATTTGATGTGCAACGAAAAAAGCGGGAGGTTTTGTATTTAGCCGGTAGCGGACTCTGAAGCAGTAAGACTTACTTCCAATATTGGTTTTTCTTTCGGATACATGGCTCCCAGCATCAGCAGCTCATATTTTTCAATAATGTTCTCCCAATTGTAAGTGCTTCGAATCTTCTCAAAATTAACCTGTTTTCTTTCAGCAGCTATTTCAGTATCCACAGGAAAATTGATCAGGTCTGCGATCTCATATTCAGATGAAAAATAGTCACCTTCTTTTTGCAAGACAGCTTTATTGAAAACATTTCTGTGTGCTGCAATGTTACAGCCGCAAGCCATCGCTTCCAGCAAAGATGGGTTAGTGCCGCCGACTGAATGTCCATGAAAATAGCACAACGAGAAATAGCGAAGGTTATTGATCAGGTGAGGTTCATACACTGCTCCTGAGAAGATCACATTGGGATTTGTGTAATGTTTTAAAAGATATTGTCCATATTTGTTGCTAACGCTTCCGACTACTACGAGCGGCTCCCGTTTTTTTGTAGCAAGGTAGCCTTTGATCACCATCTCAATATTATTCTCGGGCTCCATCCGGGCGATAAGCAAATAATACTGGTGTGGGTAAAGGTCAAAATTCTTTAAAACAGTTACATCGATGTCTTCAAATAGATCAGCGCCATAAGGAATAAATGTAGAATGTTTTCCATAGTGGTTCATGATATGTTGCTGAATCCGGGTAGAATCGGCGATCAGGAGATCAGAATTTTTAGCGGCAAGCCATTCTGCTTTTTTCAAAAAATATTTAGTCAGTTTTCCATATTTGCTTCGTTTCCACTCCAGCCCGTCCATGTTCATGATGTTGATTGCTCTTTTGGGCCAGCGCCAAAACCAAATAGAATCACTGCTATATCCCAAATGAAGCAGTATGTCGAAATTTCTCTTCCGGGCATCGTTGATACAATTCCAATCATAAATGAATTGGCCGGCTGTGCCCAATTTTTTTTCCGGGTCATAGCAATGAACGATGTTCACGCCATTCCATTTTTTATGAGGGTAAGGATGATCATGCGGACTGTACACAAACACTTCATGTCCTCTGTTCACCAGGCCTGCTGAAAGATACTGAGCGGTTTGTTCAAAACCACCGTAGTGATTGGGAATACCCCTTGTGCCCATGATTCCGATTTTCATAATTATTGGTTATTGATTGCTTTTTTATATGCTTCCAACGTTGCAGCAGCAGCATTTTTCCACGTAAAATTTTTCAATACTTTTTCCTGTAATGTCTTATTGCTTTTACTTTCCGCCGCCATTTTAACTGCATTATATATAGATGCCGAATCATCAGGCTGGCAATAGAACGCATCATTTTCGAAGTAATCTCTCGTAAACCCTTTTTCAGTTATCACGATATTGCAACCCATTGCAGCGGCCTCAAGTGAAGAAAGACCACAGGTCTCAAACCAGCTTGGTAAAACGTGAACTTTTGCTTTCTGATAATAGGTTTTCAGATCTTCATGCGAAAGCCAGCCGATAAATTGTATATTTTTTAAAGCTATTTGCCTGCACTTGCGATAATAGTGCTGTTGATTAGGGGCCGGATTTCCAATTATTAAAAGAGTAAATTCCGTTCCATTTAATGCCTTTATCAGGGTAAGCTGGTTTTTGATTCCTTCAATTCTTGCAACACATATTACAAGATTTGATTCTTTAGTAAAGGAATCGGAAGTTTTGAACAGAAATGGATCTATTCCGTTCGGCACGATGATATAGGGAATCTCTTCAGAATATATTTTGGCTAACTGTTTAATTTCGGATAAGGAATTGGGTAATAATAGATAGGCTTTTTTGATAATTTCCTTCCCTGATTTTTTGTGCCCTTTCCATAAATAGCTTTTTGATTTTAGTTTGTCTTTGTTCATTATCCATCTGCTGATCGTTTTAATATATTCACAACCTGATGCAGATAGCCTGCGGAATATAAAACCGGATAACCCTACCCGGTATGATTTATCGTATTCGCTATAATCAATAAGGATAGGAGAAAGAACAAAAGGCTTATCCGATTTATTTATATGAAATAAAATGTCAGACGGCCTGGTAATGTTAAAAAAATGCAGAAGATCAAATTCGGAATAATTTATTTTTTCATTGGTCAGAATAACAGATATAGATACTCCTAAAGTCTTTAAATGTTTGGCAGTTTCCATTACCTGAACGGTATCTCCTCCATGTACTTTAAATAATGTTGACCGTGTGATAAAAGCAACTCTCATACTTTTCCTGAGCTGGTATGTGCATCAAAACGGCTAAAAAAAGGAAAAGGATGCTTCCTGAAGGCTCTCTTCGTCAAAAGAATTATGTTTTGCTCACCACAATAAAAAAGGGCCGTGACCGGCCCTTCGTATTCGCAAATTTGGCATCTTAAACAATGCCGGCTAATTCAAGGCTTTTCTTTTTCAGACTTCTGAGCTCGATGCTTTCAATGATCGGATCGGCGGCAAGGATCAATGACGTGTTATTTTCCTTCCACCAGAAATTTTTCTGAAGTTTTTCAAATGCAATGACGCCAACCAGGTATTTTCGTTCTTCTCCGGCATGCCATTCTTCGATCCATTCAAAATCATTGCGGGGAACAAGTGACCAATCATCGAAGCTGATGTAAGTGCGCAGATATACATCATTGCTCAATTCAAGCGGATGGTGATGATACAATTTTTTGTATTCATACCTGTAATCATATCGCAGCGCAGCAATATCGCTTAAAACAGCTGACGCAGTGGGAAAACTTCCGGCGCCTTTACCATAGAAAAATTGTTTGTCGGCAAAGCCACTTTCAATCACCACACCGTTGTATTCATTTTTTACAAATGCAAGATGATCA
>DASZPW010000474.1:0-1622 GCA_035550155.1 Chitinophagaceae bacterium
ACAGCGAATATAAAAGGCGAAAGCGATTGAAAAAAAATTTTTCTTTCTTCACTATTTTTTCACCGGCTGATGCGTGGTTATCCACAAGCTCTGCTCCTCTACCCCAACAATCATTTTCAATTTAAGAAAAAAGGAATATAAAACAGGAAGTAATTGAACACATTCGTGAAAAAATTTTTTTTACTGAAGTTCAATGATCTTTATTGATCTGACACAATAATCAATGGATTGTGGAGTTATTAGTTATAGTTCTTTCCTTTCGTACCAAAGCTGCTGCATGTAAACACTAAAAACATCAACTATGGAAACAATGAAACATGCCGGCCACCCCCGCCCGGTGCTTACACAGGCGAAAACCAACACCACATTATGGATCGGTCATTTGCAAACAGATCCCACTGATCATTTTGGCGGACAAACATTCCGTTGTCCTTCAGAAGGATTATTAGACAATATCCAGTTATACTCATCTGCTGTGCAATATCCCGGAGAGATCACTTTGACACTTCATGAGTTTGACAACAAAACAAAAACATGGGGACCTGCCATTAGCAGTTCCAATTTAGATATTCGTAAAGGAGATGATGCCCGCTGGATCCGTTTTGATTTTTCGCCGACTTCTTTGCAAAAAGAAACCGTGTATGGTTTTCGTTTGCAATCAAAAGAGGCTTTGGTTGCTTTTGGCGAAGCTGCCAGCGGCACCAAACAGCCCTTTCCATTTGGTCATGAGTGGAACGCCGATTCTAAAAATGAAAGAGGGCATTATTTTTCTTATTTCAGTCTTGCATTCAAGGTAGAAATGTGTGCCTGAAAAATTCAAGCTATGATAAACAGAAAGACAGGCCCCGCTTCGGCGGGGTTTGTCTTTATAAGTAATACCCGGGATACATTACATGTTTGGGATAAAATTTCATTGACAATTTTACCGGTGTAATAAATGAAAAACCACTACCGGCAAGCATTTCACTTGACTGCTTTCCTTTATCTTCGCAGCTATTAATGAATTGAATACATGACGATCTCTTATAAATGGCTGAGTGAATATCTCCCTGTTACAATAGAACCAGAACGTTTGAGCAAGATCCTTACCTCAGTGGGTTTGGAAGTAGAGTCATTGGAAAAATATGAAGAGGTAAAAGGAGGATTGAAAGGTTTGGTCGTTGGCGAAGTGCTGCATGTTGAAAAACATCCAAACGCCGATAAGCTGAAACTTACTAAAGTCAATATTGGCGCTGCAGAACCTTTGTCTATTGTTTGCGGCGCTCCGAATGTAGCAACTGGACAAAAAGTGATTGTGGCTCCGGTCGGTGTTACGATCTATCCCATTTCCGGGGAACCAATGACGATGAAAGTGGCGAAGATCCGGAATGCTGAAAGCTATGGAATGATCTGTGCAGAAGATGAAGTAGGGTTGGGTACTTCACATGCCGGTATCCTGGTATTACCAAGTGATCTGAAGCCGGGTACTTCAGTTGCAGAATATTTTAAGCCCTACGAAGATTGGATATTTGAGATCGGCTTAACGCCTAACAGAATGGATGCGATGAGTCATTGGGGAGTTGCGAGGGATGTTTGTGCTTATGTCAGTCATCATGAGAAAAAAGACATTAAACCAAAACTTC
>DASZPW010000475.1:0-3228 GCA_035550155.1 Chitinophagaceae bacterium
TGCTGCCTTCTAAATTGGCAGTATAAGAATATTTTTTTGCCGGAGTCAAACGTATCATATAATCCACTGTATCAGTATTGCTTCTTGGTAACTGTTCAATGTTCACCAGCCTCCAGGTTCCGAGTGAATTAAAGCGATTGACCGTTTTGAAATAATCATCCTGTTTATAGACCTGTCCATGATACAGGTAAATGTTTTGCGGAAGAATTTTCGGCTTCACAATTTTTCTGTAATACACGACTTTCATACCATTGGCCGTATCTACTTTACGCCTGCGATTTAACGTATCTGAAGAAAAATCCGGATAGATAGTGATCGTACCGTTATAATATTTTACCAATTTATTTTTATCATAGCCTGGCCTCAATTGTATTTCCAGGTTTGCTGTCGGATTTTCCCGCCGTTCTTTCAACCGTTGCAAAATCTCCAATTGTTCAAATGGATCAGTAGGTACGGTGAGCAGTGAAACATCTAATGTGTCCCATAGGCCTCTTAATTCATCTGTGGTAAATCGCATGTAGCCATTATTACGATAGAGGTCTACTAATCTTGTAAGTTCACTGGAAATATTTGCTTTGGCAAATGGATCGCCTTTTTTGATCAGGGCCTGGTTCATGCTGGATTCGGCCAGTTGTTGTAATTCTGTTTGTTTGATATTATATGAAATGGAATCTAATAGCAATTGTTTACCCGGCTTCACATCAAAACTTACAGTAGTGCGGAGTTGATCTTTTTCGGAAGAATCAATAGTTGCGTTGTAAGTAATGGAATCATGGAAATACCCAAGTGAATTCAGCAATGCCCGCATGAAAATTACAGAGCGGTCGGCATTGGCCGGATCATACACCGGTGGTTTTTTCAGCAATTGCCGATAGAGTTGTGAAACAGTGCGAACATGGATACTATCATCTAATTGATTTTCTAATTTTGATTTCAGGTCATTTCTTTGTTCATTGCTGAAATTTCCTTCCAGGTTAATCTTATATTCGTACACGAACGGTTTGTTGTGCGGATAATTTTTGGGCACCACACCGCAGGAAGCGATCAGAAAAAGAAAGGAACCGGCAATGATTGCTTGTAAATAATGGGAGAGAGTAATTGGTTTGCCGGCTATCATAAATTATTAAACAACTGCTATGCTTGTTAAATCGAAGCTCAAATATATTCAAAGTTTAGGCCAGAAAAAACCGAGAGATGAAGCTGGTGTTTTTATTGCCGAAGGGCCGAAGCTGGTGAAAGAATTGCTGGAAACTGCACCAGATGCTATTGAGGAGATATTCGCTCTGAAAGAATGGATGGATCAAAACCGGGAACTATTAACAAAAAATAAAGTTGAAGAAATAACAGAACCGGAATTAGAACGGATTTCCAAACTGAGCACACCTAACAAAGTAATCGCTATTATAAAAAAGTTTGATGTCGGTGAAAAGATCGTAGCCAAAGATAAGATTACCCTTGCATTGGATACAATACAGGACCCTGGCAATCTTGGAACGATCATCAGAACAGCGGATTGGTTTGGAGTGGAGCAGATCGTTTGCAGCCATGATTGCGCTGATGTGTACAACCCTAAAGTGGTGCAGGCCACGATGGGAAGCATTGCGAGAGTGAAAGTGTTTTATGTTGACCTGGAAAAATGGCTGTCACAACAAAAGGACGTTCGCATTTACGCTGCGGTGTTGGAAGGAAAGGATATAACTACGATGAAAAAAATAAATGAAGGCATTATTCTGATCGGTAATGAATCTAAAGGCATCAATGATGAAATACTGAAACTGGCGAATGTAAAGATCACTATACCGAAAAAAGGGAAAGCGGAATCATTGAATGCGGCTGTGGCGGCAGGAGTGCTGTTAGGTTGGTTAGTATAATATATAGTAATGATCAATACACCACCACGCCTTTCTGCACTTTCACTCTTCTTCGGAAATTTTGAACCGACGGTAGAGAAATTTCTGTAAACGGTTCCACATCTTCTTTCCAAAAATCTTTTAATTGTTTTTCTTCTCCTGTGTGATAATAATGATCTAAATAGGCAAGATCACATCGGGAATGCTGCGTAAACCATTTATCTAAATGATAAATTCCCAATTCATGTAATAAAGAAATGGCGAGGCTGGCGGCCTCTTCCTCGTAAGCGAGTAATTCCTGTATGAGTTCCTCATCCGGTTTATAAAATAATTGTGAACCTATTTCTGCGTAACGACCCGAACGGGCCCATTGGTAATTATGAGCTGCCAAATGGATCATGGTAAATAACTTTATTTCCCAACTAAGCGATTCTCCAATATAAACAGAGGCGCCATCAAGGTCTCCATAAAATTTTTCTTTGCTGTCATCAATTATAACAACTTCAATTCCCCTGCTTGTTAATCCTTGAAATGCTTTTTTAAATATTGTTTCAAATGATTCGGTCATTATTGATAGGTTTAATTTTACAATGCAATTATCTAAACAGTGTTACAGATACTTCCCGGCGTATCCCTGTAATAAATATAACTGAGGTGATCAAATTTTTTTACGTTGAGGATCTTTTGCGCTTTTTCCCAAAAATAACTGTCCTCGCTGTAAAAAATGTTTTTATCAAAGCCTTCAAGTTTGGCAAAGGCTTCGGCTTTACCAAATATTGTCGGGCCTATCGGGCATTCTGATAAGTGAATTTTCTTCGTCATATCATATTTGTTCTTAACATACGGATCTCCGATGATTAGGGCACCACCTTCGATAAGGTCAACCGATTCGTTTGCCTCCATGAACTGAATTCTTTTTTCCAGGTAATCAGGCTTATATTCATCATCGCTATCTAAAAACGCAATAAATTTTCCGATAGCTGCTTTTATGCCGGCATTTTTTGTGAGTGAAAGTTTCCGATTTGTATGTTTCAGATAACGGATATTATCATGGTTATCCATATAACTGCTAACTTTCTGGAAAGTATCATCTTCACTTCCATCATCCACCACCAGCAGCTCGCAATTTTTATAAGTTTGATTTATAAAAGAAGGTATGCTGCGGTCTAAATAATTTGCCCGGTTATATGTGGCCATGATGACCGAAACACAAGGATTTCCGGAGCGATAAATATCGAGCATTGATGTATTGCACTCATGGTTTGATCTGCACGAAGTGCAATTTGCAGATCATCTAATTTACGAAACTTGAGAATTAAAGTAATGGATAAATTACCTAAACTGTATGGCTTTTACCGGTTGTATTCTTCTTACAATA
>DASZPW010000476.1:0-1715 GCA_035550155.1 Chitinophagaceae bacterium
CACTTTCATTCCCGGTGAAACCTTTGCGTACCGCAATGGAGAATAAGTAGTAATACCTGCACATAAGAGTGGCGCTACCGCTTTCAGATCCAGTTTGGAAGAAATGGAATAAACAAATCTTTCGTCTGTTACTATTTGCGAAGAATAACCACCTTGTGCAACAGTGATTCCATCCCGTTCCAGTGTATTGTAAGTGCCGGTCATGTCTTCTTCACAATATTGTTCCATGTGGTTCAAACAATTTTTACATACTCTGCAACTATCAATCATTACTCCGACACCTACCAGATCACCTGGCTTGAATTTTTTCACTTCTTTACCAACTTTCACAACTCTACCAACTATCTCATGGCCGGGAACCATCGGATACATAGAATCTCCCCATTCATTTCTTACCTGGTGAAGATCACTGTGACAAACGCCGCAATACAATATCTCCACCTGTACATCATGTGGACGCAAGTCCCTTCTTTCGAATTGAAAGGGGACTAAAGGATCTTTTTCATTTAGTGCTGCATATGCTTTTGTCGCTATCATCTTTCAATCATTTTACTTTTAAAATTAAAATTTATCTATTATTGCATTTTATTTTTTTCTGATTGATACTTTTTAACGTACTCAGCAGCTTCCATCATAGTTGGTATCCAAATGTCTTTTTCATTTTGTTTCAGATAATGCAAAAACTTGCTATGTTCGGGAACAGCTACATTCAGTGAATTGCCGCCACCTACTCCATGAAAAAGAATAATAAGTAATGAATTTGTTTCTTCAGCTTTCTTAACCCATTCGATAATTTGATCCGCCGTATTATTGTTTACCATATAGCAATCCGTATTATAGAGATCCACTTTATCAATCGTATGCATTTCAGAACGAACGCCTCTTACCGCTACAAAATCATCTTTCATCAGGTCAATAAAAGAAGTATCATGAATTTTCGTGTCTCCACAGGTGTATGCAAAAGTTCTTTTTGTTTTTCCATCCAGTTCATGCAAAAAAACATTCGTCATTCTTATTTCATCCACCATTCTTTGCACTGTATACTTTTCCAGATCATATTCCGGTTTTACCCATTCTCTTCCGGGGCCTCCGTCACAGGGATGAAACAAAGTATGATTGCCTAATTCATATCCTTTAGCGGCTACTTTTTTCCAATCATTCAGCCTGCCTCTTGAGAAATATGCGGTAATATAAAATGTCGCTTTCAATTTCAACGAATCCAAAGTCGGAATAGCATTATCCAGTTGCTGAGGTATGGCATCATCATAAGTTAAAACAACGGCACATTTTTTTCCATTCCAAACATTACCGGTTTGAGAAACGGCAGCGTTCATAAGGATGAAGTTTGTCAATAAAAAACCAAAAATCATTTTCATATAATAAATTTTTACCGGGCAGGTGTTCTTTCATAATTCAAAAACTTACTGGCCCAGGGAATAAAATATTTATAATTAGGAGCATCCGTATGCCCGCCATCATGCTGCCGCCATGCAAGCTGTCCGTCCAGTAAACCGGTAAGCACCGGTGGCATTTTTTCTTTCATATAATCATTGGAAACACCAAGATCTTTTTCTCCTAATAATTTATATACAACACCCGCTGCAATAGTTGCCATATAGCTCCCTTCATGATCGAGCCAATGAGCATCGCCCTTTTCAGGAACACCATAACTGATGAATGTAAGACGAGGTACACAAAGAGCGATGAGCTCATGC
>DASZPW010000477.1:0-1879 GCA_035550155.1 Chitinophagaceae bacterium
TTGCAAATTCTCTTTTTACCGTGCCGGTGCCATCTTTTTTGGAAAGATTCACTTCACTGTTGCTAACGGAAGCTACTACAGTGCGATCCTGTTCATTGGCCGGCTCGCTTGGAGTATGAATAGTCATTTCAAGATGCTTGATACTGCCATCATCGTTAAGTTCTACAACAGTATGCCGCACCCGCACACGGGGAAACCGGTCTACTTCATCGCTGGTCAATGTATTGCCCTTGCGGGTCACACTTTCTATAGAGATCGTATCGTTGCCCAGCATGGTCAGAAAACCATAGTGTGCAGTTGTCGGTTCAGGGCCGCAGGAAATAAATACAATAACTGTACTGAGAAAAAAAGTGATCACAAACGGATGAAGCAATAAAAATTTATTGGATCGTGTTGATGGATTATGCATACAGCATGTTTTAATTATTGTTCAAACTACTGAATTACTTCATTCCATCCTGAAACAAATGCATTGGCAAACGGGGTTTTGTTTGAATGGTTTATTAGCAGGGTAAAAGGCGGGGGAATTAAAACGGATCAATCATTAACTGCCAACCCTGGATATGCTTGCCTGCATCTGAGTAATTTTCTCTTGTGTAATGTTGCGGCCGGAAAAGAAGCGTTAGCACTTAAACACTTTAAAAGTATGACATACCCGGAACTGCCGGGATAAGTGATCTTACCAGGCCGGTACTGATCGCACCTGCTATAAAAAAAATTACCGGGTATCGATAGCAGTTTTTTTGTTCTCCAGGCAAAGACAAGAGATTTCTTACTGGTGGATGGGTGCGAATTAAATCAAAAACAATTCCTGCTCACTCTCCAATCTTTATCTGTTTTTCATCGTAGATCTCTATTTCGGGTTTGCCTTTGTATAGTTTTATTCTACCTGTTATGCAAACATCTTTGTTTTTATAAAAAAAATCGGGAGCCTCTTTAAATTGTTTTCTTGTATCTCCCCAAATTAAAATAGTCAGCGGCGCATCGGGGTATTTGCCGCCGGCATCAAGCAAGGTGGGGGCGCCTTTACTTCGCTCCAGGTAAATGCCGCCAAATATTTTGGTGCACACCGTCACCGAATCGCCGGTATGTTTGTTCAGTTCTTCCATTTTGATCTCCTGCTGTGCTTTTGCCAATACTGAGAGTGACAGGGCCATTATAGCCGCTATTAATTTTTTCATTCCTTAACCTTTTTGCAAATGTACAACCGGCTGCATTGTGCTGCAGCTTTTACATCTTTGAAATTTTTCTCATCACTTAAATGGTTTGAATAAAACCGCTGCCCAATATGTTTTCCTGTCCCGGGGCCGGATACTTTTATGATTCCTGAAAAAGTATTATTTTGTCGTGGATACCATTCATTCTTTGGTAATAAGCCAGAGACACTCCCCCAATCCACATTCTTTTTAAAGACCACACAATAGATATGAAGAACAAAATTTTTCATGAAGAATTTGTTGCTTATACTTATTTCCATTGCAACTGCTGCAAGTGTGGCATACGGACAGTCTTTTACTTCCGATGACCTGGTGGCTTTATCTTCCTATACGCCGAAATATGCAGAGCAATATTTGATCAAAAAGGGTTTCCTTCCGAATTCCGGGCAGGTAGATTACAATTCAAAGATGACATCGTTCACCCAAAATTCAATCACAAGCACTGGTGATCATAACGGTAACGATTCTCTTATCTCCCGAAGCATTGATATCTATACTAAGGACGGTATTAAATATTTTGCCTGGCATACTTCTTCAGCAAAAGAATTTACAGAAGGCAAATTACAATTGATCAGGGCCGGTTTTTTTTATGATCACAGCGTACAGCCGGAAAAGGACACATCATTGCTTTTTCAAAAAAGAAATATTACCGTGGAAACGAT
>DASZPW010000478.1:0-12335 GCA_035550155.1 Chitinophagaceae bacterium
CTGCAACCATGGGAATTTCAAGGGGAAAATCCTGTTTTGTGGAGTGAATATAATTTAACATGCCCAGAGTTTTTAGGTTATGTTTTTCTGACTCAGGGTTACCAGCCATTTTACATCAAGGAACAGAGTGATCGCCAGAATACATTTCGGGTGTCCAACAGTAATACAGCAGACAGAACAGAATCGTCTGAGTTTGATGCTAAGGTCACCGATTATCGCTGGGTAATGAGGAATGTTCCTGCTTTAAAAGAGGAAGGCTTCACTTCTACTATCAACAATCATATTGCTAAAATAAATTTTCAGCTGTCTGTTTATAAGTATCCGTTGGAATTTTTCAATGTAATGGGCACCTGGCCTTCTGTATGTGATAAACTATTAAAGGCAGATTATTTTGGAGCCGATCTCGATCGAAATAATGGATGGCTGAGTGATGTAGTGAAGCCGTTAGTCAACGGGGCAACTAATGAAACTGAAAAGGCAAAACGAATTTTCGCTTATGTGAGAGATAATTTTACCTGCACTTCTCATAACAGGTGGGATATCGATCAAACGTTAAAGAATGTTTTGAAGACAAAGAACGGAAGTGTGGCAGAGATCAATTTATTATTGACTGCGATGCTGAAATATACAAATATCAATGCTGACCCTGTTATTTTAAGCACTCGTTCTCATGGATACACTTATTCTTTGTACCCGGTGCTGGAACGTTTCAATTATGTGATCTGTTTAGTGCACCCGGACGGAAAAGATATTTTTTTGGATGCAAGTCAGCCCCGCCTGGGTTTTGGCAGGTTGACACCGGATTGTTATAACGGCCACGCAAGAGTAGTTAATGAGGAAGCAACTCCTCTTGAATTTTCCCCGGATTCTTTACTGGAGAAAAAAATAACTTCCATTTTAATTACACAAGATGACAAAGGAGAAACAATAGGAACATTTCAGCAGTCGCCGGGGTATTATGAATCTCATTCAATCCGTGAACAGGTAAAAGAAAAAGGAAAAGATGAGTTTTTCAATACAGTGAAAAAAGCATACGGCTCAGATGTAACAGAACTTTCCAACACTAAAATTGATTCGCTGGATAACCTGGAACAAAGTATCGGTATCAGTTACGATTTTAAAATGAATGAAACAAATGATAATATTATTTACCTGAACCCGATGATGGGAGAAGGATACAAGCAAAATCCTTTCAAGTCTGCGGAACGATTTTATCCGGTGGAGATGCCTTATACTATTGATGAGACTTACATTTTCAATATGATAGTCCCCGAAGGCTACCAGGTGGATGAGTTACCCAAATCAACAATAGTAAAATATAACGAGGAAGGAGATGGACAATTTGAATATCGTATTTCGGAATCGAATGGAATGATCTCACTTAGATCAAGAATATTCATTAAGAGAACTTATTTTCAACCCGACGAGTACAATATTCTCCGGGAATTTTTTAATATGATTGTAAAAAAGCAAAATGAACAGATCGTTTTAAAAAAGAAAGTATAACACATGAAAAGGGCATGTTTATTTTTTGGGATAGCGATTTTTTTTCAAACTATTTTGTTTGCTAATGATGGAGATTATGCTGTGTCAAAGATCGCCCCGGCGCTTTTGAAAAATGCAAATGCAGTCGTCCGGATGGAAGATATCCGTTTTGAAGTAGTCAGTACCAAAGAAGCAATGGAATGGAATCATTATGTCATCACCATTCTTAATGAAAATGGTGATGAATGGTCCAGGTTTGTTGATTATTATGATAAGATGCATGACATTGTATCTGTTGAAGGTGTTTTGTATGATGCCAATGGAAATGAAATTAAAAAAATGAAAACAAAGGACCTTGAAGATGTCAGCGGGGTGGATGATAACAACCTGATAGACGATAACCGGATCAAACGACACAGTTTTTTTTACAAAGTATATCCATATACCATTGAATATAATGAGGTGGTTCGCTATAAAAACACACTCTTTTTCCCTTCATGGTTTCCGCAGGATGATGAAAAAATTTCAGTTGAACACAGCCAGTATTCCATAGTCTGCCCTCCTGAATATAAATTCAGATATCGTGCTTTTAATTATTCCGGCGATCCGGTAGTTGCAACAAACAAAGACAATACTATAACAACATGGTCAGCTCATGATCTGCCCGCTATCCTCAAGGAATCGAATGCACCTTACTGGAACGAATTGACGACTTGCATTTATTTTGCTCCGACTGATTTCCAGGTGGACAATTATACAGGCAATATGGCCAACTGGCAGGATTTCGGAAAATTTGTTTATACACTCAAACAGGGCAGAGATGTATTACCCGGCAATGTAAAAAACACAATTCATCAATTATCAGATGGCATCACTGATGTAAAGAAAAAGATACAGGTATTGTATGAATACATGCAAAAAAATACCCGCTACATCAGCATTCAATTGGGAATCGGCGGCTGGCAGCCATTTGATGCCACGTATGTTGCCAATAAAGGATACGGTGATTGCAAAGCGCTGGCCAATTACATGTACAGCATTTTGAAAGAAGCGGGTATCTCTTCTTATTATACGTTGATAAAATCGGGAAGAAATGCAAGACCTGTTTTAGATGATTTCCCATCGCAGCAATTCGATCATGTAATATTATGTGTGCCTCTTACAAACGATACGGTATGGCTGGAATGTACAGACCAAACATTACCGGCAGGTTATTTGGGTGATTTTACCTGCGACCGTAATGCGTTATTGATTGATGAAAATGGTGGCAAACTGGTACATACTCCCAAATACGGTTTGAATGAAAATACAGAAATCCGCAAAGTGTCGGCCACATTGGATGAAGATGCGACACTGAATGTAAAATCTTTTACCCGCTACAAAGCCATGCAGGAAGATATGCTGCACCAGGTTGTGCATTTTCTTTCAAAAGATAAAGTGAAAGAATTTCTACATGAGCAGCTTGACTTCGGTACTTATGATGTAAATAATTTTAATTATTCGGAAGAACGGTCATCGCTTCCTGTAATGCAGGAATCGCTGGATCTGACGGTGAGCAATTATGCCACCGTCACCGGGAAGCGTTTATTTATTATTCCGAATATAATGACCCGATCATCACACAAGTTGAATACCGATACAGAGAGAAAATATGATATTGTTCTTCATATGGAATATCGGGATATTGATTCAGTAGAGATCAGCATTCCCGGTGGCTATACAGCAGAATCAATTCCCCAGCCAGTGACGATCGAAAGTAAATTCGGGAAATACTCCAATTCAATAAAACTGGAAGGGAACAAGATATTTTATTATCGTACCATGGAACAATACAGCGGCAGATTTCCTGCAAAAGATTATTCTGATATGACGCAGTTTTATGATAATATCTATCGGGCAGACCGGAACAAGGTAGTGCTGGTGAAAAACAATTCTTCAGAGCAAAAAGGTTTTTGATTGTTATTCTTCTATATTCAGCCGATGAAACATCCGGTGCGCTACCGGCGCCAGGATAATACCAATATTGGTAATGAAAATTACTCCAGAGAATAATGCATAGAACGAAGAAAACCATTTGCCGATTGTTGTTTTTATTTCTACTACCGGCCCCATACCCGCCAGGATCATGGAGGCATTGTGTACCGAATCCAGCCATGAAATGGCTGCACTATAATGATAGCCGAATACGCCAATCATCAGGCAAATAAAAATGATCACAGAAGAGAGCAATATATTTCTGAGCACTCTTTTATAAAAGACATTCATCGGCGCCAAAGGCTTCTTCTTATGTTCGTACATGAGTAGTAAAATAAAGATTGAATAATTAGTTACAGGATGAAGGAATCTGTTTGTCTATGGCTTTTTTGATCTCCATGTTTGCATCGGCTCTGTCTTCATTCAATAAATTTTTTACAAATACGATGTAGGCATAACCCCGGCAAAAATCAACTAATGGCCAGGTGCCGAACAAACCAGGGCTTGTCAATACAGTTGCCTTACCATCTTTGCCTTGTTCTTCCACCCAGCTTCCCAATGCATAATTATAACCCTGTGCTACTTTGGGAGCATATTTGATTTTATCTAAAGTAGTTTGCGTCTGCATCATTTGCTTTAATGCTGATTCACTTAATATTTGCTGGCCATTATATTTTCCTTTATTTAGCAGCATCACCAGGAATTTCATATAATCATCCGGAGTGGATTGCGCTCCGCCGGAAGGATTCACTGCGCTTCCATCCATGGTAGTAAAAGTGGTTCTTCTCATGCCCAGCGGGTTGAATAATTTTTGTTTGATCAGCAGATCAAATCTTCTTTTACTTAAGATCTCAAGAATGCGTCCGGCAATGTTTAGCCCGATTTCGCTATAACGGAATTCTGTTCCGGCATTAGCTTGTATATCTTTTGCGGCAAATGCATTCACTTCATCTTCCAGGGAACTGAATTTTTTTCTATCCAGCATTTTCTTAAAAAAATTTTCATCTGACTTTATACCGGTCATATGAGATAGGCATTGACGGATGGTGATATAATTTTTAAAATAATTACCAAAGGCAGGAATATATTTTACCACCGGGTCATCCAAAGAAATTTTTCCTTCATCCACAAATATCATCACCAATGCAGCGGTCAGCCATTTACTGCAACTGGCGATCGGTGCCTGGGTTTTACTGTTGAAATCACCCATCTCTTTTTTATACAGAAGCGAATCTTTATTCCACAACAGGAACACTACATTATTACCTAAGGTCTTTTGATTGGCAGTTAGGGTTTCATTTAATTCTGAAAAATTATACTGGCTGAAAACAGGCTGCAATAGTAACAGAAATGCCAGCACCAGGCTGCTTTTCAGGCAGATAGCTTTAACTTTATATGACATTGTTTCTGAATTTGGGACTTGGATTGTGGTTTGCTTCATCAGTTTAACTATAAAGGAGATTTAAGCTATGAATTTAAGCAACTTTACTATAAAAGCAGCCGAAGCCGTGCAGCAGGCACAGCAAGTGGCGTTTAATTCACAGAATCCGAATATCGAGACAGAGCATATATTGAAGGCATTAGTAGAACAACAGGATTCTCCCGTGGATTATTTACTGAAAAAAAATAATGTTACGGTGAACCTTCTGGAGAATAAACTGCAGGAGGCGATTGATCAATTACCTAAAACATCAGGCGGGCCTGCACAATCGATCAGCCGTGATGCAAACAATGTGGTACTGCGAGCAGGCGCCGCATTGAAACAATTCAATGATGAATTCGTAACACCGGAGCATTTGCTTCTGGCATTGGTTCAGGGCAATGATGCTTCAGGAAAATTATTGAAGAGCGCAGGTCTTACTGAAAAAGGATTGATCGCAGCTATAAAAGAATTGCGCAAGGGGGAGAAAGTGACTTCCCAAACGCAAACCCAGGAATTCAATGCACTGAATAAATATGCGAAGAATCTGAATGAAATGGCCCGCCAGGGAAAATTGGATCCGGTGATCGGAAGAGATGAAGAGATAAGACGGACACTTCATATTCTTTCACGCCGCACAAAAAATAATCCCATACTTGTAGGTGAACCCGGTGTAGGCAAAACCGCCATTGCGGAAGGCATTGCGCATCGTATTGTAAATGGCGACGTTCCTGAAAATTTGAAATCAAAGATCATCTATGCATTGGACATGGGACAGTTGATCGCCGGAGCAAAGTATAAAGGTGAATTTGAAGAGCGTTTGAAAAGTGTAGTAAAAGAAGTGAGCAGCAGTGAAGGAGAGATTGTTTTATTTATTGATGAAATACATACACTCGTTGGTGCAGGAGGCGGCGAAGGAGCAATGGATGCTGCCAACATTCTGAAGCCGGCATTGAGTCGCGGCGAATTAAGAGCCATTGGCGCTACCACATTAAATGAGTACCAGAAGTTTTTTGAAAAAGATAAAGCGCTGGAAAGAAGATTTCAGCGGGTGATGATCGATGAACCAAGTGTGGAAGATGCTATTTCCATCCTTCGTGGTTTGAAGGATCGTTATGAAACACACCATCATGTTCGCATCAAAGATGAGGCGATCATTGCCGCCGTGGAATTATCACATCGGTATATCACCGATAGATTTTTGCCTGATAAGGCGATTGATCTTATTGATGAAAGTGCTGCTAAGCTTCGCCTGGAAATGAATTCCATGCCCGAGGAGCTTGATACTTTGGAAAGACAGATCCGCCAGTTGGAAATAGAACGGGAGGCGATCAAAAGGGAAAATGATGAAGTCAAACTTAAAGAACTGAATACGGAAATCGCTAACCTGAGTGTTGAGAGAGATACGTTGAAAGCAAAATGGAAAGAAGAAAAAGAATTGGTGGAAAAAGTTCAAAATGCTAAAGCGGAGATCGAAAATCTGAAGCAGCAGGCTGAACGAGCTGAACGGGAAGGTGATTATGGAAAAGTCGCCGAGATACGTTACGGTAAAATAAAAGAACAGGAAAAGATCATTGCAGATACCAGCAAAATACTAGAGACAACTGGTGAAAAACGTTTGCTTAAAGAAGAAGTAGATGCAGAAGATATTGCAGAAAGCGTTGCAAAAACCACCGGTATTCCTGTGTCAAGGATGATGCAAAGCGATAAAGAAAAATTATTGCACCTCGAAGAGCATTTGCATGAAAGGGTGGTGGGACAAGATGAGGCGATCACGGCGGTGGCCGATGCCATTCGTAGAAGCAGGGCCGGTTTGCAGGATCCTAAAAAACCAATTGGTTCTTTCATTTTTTTAGGAACTACCGGTGTTGGAAAAACGGAGTTAGCCAAAGCTCTTGCAGAATATTTGTTTGATGATGAAAGTATGATGACCCGGATCGACATGAGCGAATACCAGGAAAAGCATACTGTGTCAAGATTGGTGGGTGCACCTCCGGGATATGTGGGTTATGACGAAGGCGGGCAACTTACAGAAGCAGTACGTCGCAAACCTTACAGCGTTGTGTTGCTGGATGAGATAGAGAAAGCTCATCCGGATGTTTGGAATGTGCTACTCCAGGTATTGGATGATGGAAGGCTTACTGATAATAAAGGAAGGGTAGTTAATTTTAAGAATACCATTATCATCATGACCAGCAATATCGGAAGTCACCTGATCATGGATGCATTTGAAAACGTTACTGAGAAAAATATTGAAGAAGCCACTGAAAAAGCGAAAGTGGAGGTGATGAATTTGTTGAGACAAACCATTCGTCCTGAATTTTTGAACCGTGTGGATGAGATCATCATGTTCCAGCCTTTGTTGAAAAAAGAGATCATGGGAATTGTGAAGATCCAGTTGAATAACCTGAAGCAATTGATCGCAAAAAGCGGGATTGACCTTAAGTTCAGTGACTATGCACTAGAATTCTTAGCTGACCAGGGTTTTGACCCCCAATTTGGAGCAAGACCTCTGAAAAGACTGATCCAAAAAGAGATCGTCAACCAGCTCAGTAAAAAAATACTGGCAGGCGATATTGACAAATCTCAACCTGTGTTGGTTGATGTATTCGATAATACAGTTGTTTTCAGAAATGAGAAGCCGGAATTAGAAAAGGCAAGCGGTAAAAAAGGAAGATAAAGATTCCCGATCTAATCTGCCTCACAGGCTTTCTTAACCTTAAGATAACAAGGAAATTGGCAGGTTTAATTGCTCTAATTTCCTGATTCTCAGAATTGGGGTTTTCGTGTTAAGAAATTAGTTGTGAACGGCCTTTACCGGCTGGAAAAAAACATTACCTTCAGCCGATTCAGTAGTATTAGAAAATATCACATTACTATAAACTAAATGGCCCGGGGTTTGTTACATTAATAAACCCATCAGCTAAAGAAACTAAAAGGAGAATAGAAATGGCATTCAAAAAAGATGTAGTAGAGATCATTGAACCAAAAGATGTCTTTGTTGGCGACGCAGATGCTCCGGTTACATTAATGGAATTTGGAGAATATGAAAACGAAGATTGCGCCAAAGCACATGAGGTCGTTAAACAATTGCTGGAAGAATATGAAGGAAAGATCAAATTCAATTTCCGTCATTTTCCCCTGACCCGGATTCATCAGCGCAGCATGAAGGCAAGCGAATCAGCTGTAGCTGCAGCCCAGTCCGGAAAATTCTGGGAAATGCATAATGTGCTTTTCAGTAATCGCCGCCACCTCGGCACTGTAAGTTTAAAGCTTCACTCCAGGGAGGCCGGTATTTCCGACAAAAAATTCCTGGAAGATCTGGTTAATGGGACCTATGGCTGGCAGGTACAGGATGATCTGAAAGAAGGTTTGGAGCGTGGCGTCAAGCAATTACCTGCATTCTTTATCAATGGCGAACCGTTCACCGGCAAGCCTACTTTTGATAATTTGAGTGAGGCTATTGATGAGGCATTACACAAACTGAAACGTAAATCCTCAGCCAAAAAAAGAGCATAAAAAGGATCTGCATCAAAAAGATTCATGGACCGCAAGGTCCATTTTTTATGCCCATTCCTTACTCAAACGGCTTCATTTGCAAGCGGTTAAGCAAATATTACGGTAAGAAATATTCAATGCTTATTTCCTTTTTTCCCGGCTAAAAAAGTCATTTATAGAGTTCAAATATTATTTTTCAATTGCCTAAAAAAACTTAACATTGAAGTGAAGCTCTAACCATTAAATTTGTTTTAATTAATTATTAATAAAAAAATTTAAACCTGTATGGGAAAGAAACAGGAAACGAAAAAGATCAGGGTAAAAGAGCTGCGCAAAGAAGTGCAGCAGAAGCTGGCCGTTGCACTTGCTGACTATAAAAACGGATGGCCCGATGAAAAGTATCATAAGACTTTAAAAAGGGCAAGTAAAATGTTTGTCACTGACCTTGAACGGGTCGAACAAAAAGTTCGGGCTAAGGACAAGAAGAAAAAAACAGAAGTGATTGCCGAAGAAGTTACTACAGGAGAGTAAAATCAGCTTTTATCGAAATAATTAAAGGCCGTCTACCAGACGGCTTTTTCCGCTTATTACAAATCGTTTACTGGGAATCCATATCCGGAAATTTATTTTCCTCTTTCTCTTTTTTGCGAATGCCAAAATTGTAGCGAATATTAAGACCGGCCCTACGGCTATCGGTCTGCCTGTTTCCGTACGCATCAACACTGCCCTGGTGGATCGTAAAATTATTTTTATTCGTAAAGAAGATATCGATCATGCTTAACGTTACCGTCAGTTTATCTTTTAAAAATCTCTTGTTAATGCTGGCATTCAGCGAACCGAACGGACTCAATTCATAAAACTGTTGTTGCCCTTTTAGCCGCATGAATCCATGTATAGAAAATTGAGAGTGCTTACCGAGTTTGAGTGATTGATACGTAAAAAATGTCCAGCTTCCTTTTTTATAAGAAAGAGGTTGATTCTCGTATTGTCCCTGGTAAAAATTGTGATTGTATTGAACCACTACAACGAAGAAATATTTTTTTCCGGGAGGAATGGCGCCAAGCACTCTTGCATATACTTCTTTATTTCTGCCTAGATTATCATAAGTACGGTACGCTACACTGCGGCTGGTATCAGACTGATAAATCACATTGGTAAAAATATCTTTAGTATCATTCATGCCAATTGCAACAATGGGGCGTTCATCAATACTGATATTGGCCTCATAATTTTTGGTGAATTGCGGACGCAGCGATGGATTTCCTGTTTCGTATAGATATTGATCCACATATCGGGGAAACGGATTCAGGTAATCATAAGAAGGGCGGCTGATGGTGCGACGATACACCAGGTAAGCCCGGAGATCATAACCGGCGATCTTCATTATATTTTTACTCAGGTATACATAAGGAAACAAGTCAGTACGATGAATAGCAAATGAAGTGTCGTATGGTATTAATTGGTTACCTACCATATTGGTATTTTCTAACCGGGTTCCAAATTTTATTACGGCATCTTTGCCGAATGTCTGCGAACCTTGAATATAACCGGCATTTATATTTTCAGTATAATGAAATGTGTTTGTTCTTTGATAGTCTTTGGTTCGTCCGCTGCCTGTTCCGGTAAAATAGTTGGTGTTGTTCTTGAACTGATGAAGAGAAGATTTTATTCCTGCTTCAAATGTAAACCTGTTTCTTGTTTTCAATTTCAGATCAGAGGTGATATAAAAGAAATTTCTTTTGTTGTCACCGGTCCCATCTCCTTCAGCCGCAGGAATTGCAGGGAATAAATAGCTGGTTGAAAATGCCTGGTTTGATACATTATGAGCATAACTATAAAACACTGTGTTATCCCATTCAGAACCGAGTGTATCGACTTTCATTTTAGCATCAACCCCATTGCTGAACACTAAAGAATTACCGTAATTCTTTACCCGGCTAAGATTATCTGCAAGCATTTGTGAAGTGCTTACCTTTTCTATAGTGCTTTCATTACTTGATCTATTATTGAAATTATTATAAGAAACATTTCCTGAAAATTCCACATCCCAGTTTTGACCCAATGAATCACCAATACCATAGGCCGCATAATAAGAATGAGCAGGATATGTAGTGCTTGCATTCTGGCTTAGCAGGGAATCAACTGCAAAGAGCCGGTTGGTGATGATGTTTTCATAACTGTTCCGGTTGCTATAATTCAGATTGATGTATGAGTTTTTCTTTCCATCATTATTGTTCAAAGTAAAACCAATGAATTGGTTGCCATAAGTGCCTTGCTGCAGGCCGGTATTGATGCTTCCTGTTTTGCCGATTTTGATACCTCTTTTTAATACAACATTGACGATCCCGCCGGAACTGCTGGCATCATATTTTGCCGAAGGCGTACGCAATATTTCGATTTTGGAAATAGCATTGGGCGGCAAGTTTTTCAGTAAAGTTGCCATATCCGCTGCACTCATTTTCATATCACGGCCATTGATATAAACTGTAGCCGGGGTCATACTGCTGATATAAATATTTCCATCCTGGTCAATAAATAAGCCGGGAGTTTTTTCCAGCACTTCATACCCGCTTGTTGACATCGTCACTAAGTTTTCGGGATCCACTACAGTTTTATCATCTTCCTGTCGCATCAGCGGTTTTGAAGAAGTGATGGTAACTGCATTTAATGTTTTTGGTAATGGTTCAAGAGTGAATACAAAGATTTTTTGATCGCCTGTAATCTGGATCTGTTTTTCAAAAAACTGGTAGTTCACAGAACTGACCTGAACAAGATAATGAGTTCCTTTTCTCAGTTTGAAATCTGCTTTTCCAAGGCTGTCTGCTACTTTGTTCCAATGTTGAGAAGTATCTGAAGTAGTTAAAATATTAATGCTGGCAAAAGGTACAGGTTCATTTTTTGAGTTCACTATTTTTAAAATGATAGGTATTTCCTGGGATTGTAATTGCTGGTTCAGGAATAGTATTATGAAAAAGGAGAGAAGAATATTTCTTTTTTTAAGGAAGATCAATAAGGATCTCATGCGATCAGTTTTTCGGGTTTGGGCTTGTGGGTAAAAATAGCGAATATAAAGTGCGGTATGTTACCATTTTTATAATGTTGCATTATTGGAGGAAGAGTGGTGATTTCCTGTTTTTTGAAGATATGCTGATCCTCATTAAGTTTGTTTTACACTTATAGTATGATCCGATTTACTGTAACCATTCGTCAGTTCGGCGAGCAGGGCGAGAAAACCGGCTGGACCTACATTGAGATTCCTGCCGACCTAGCCGAAAAACTTAAACCCGGAAATAAAAAATCATTCCGGGTAAAGGGTAAGTTGGACCGATATTCCATCAAAAGCGTTGCATTATTACCTATGGGCAGCGGTAGTTTTATTATGGCATTGAATAAGACCATGAGGAAAGGGATCGGGAAAAACAAAGGCGCTATGCTGAAAGTGCAACTGGAAGAAGATACACAACCTTACCTGCTCAACAAAGAATTTGCAGTATGCCTGAAAGATGAACCGGCTGCAGAGAAATTTTTTAGAACGCTTCCTAAATCTCATCAGAATTATTTCAGCAAATGGATAGAAGCCGCCAAAACGGAACCGACAAGAACCAAACGAATCGCTATGGCAGTTTCTGCATTGGCCAGGCGCATGCGATTTTCTGAAATGCTACGCAGCGAACGGGAAAAAACAAATCCGTAAAATAGATTATCCTTTCTTTGCAACATGATCACTTCACTTAATGATTTTAAAAGCCCTTTTTTTATCGGTATTGCCGGCAGTGGCATGAGTGCCCTCGCTCAATATCTTAAAGGGGTAGGTAAAAATGTTTCAGGCAGCGATCGGTTTTTTAAAACGGGAGAATACAACGAGACGCAGGCAAAACTGGAAGCAGAAGGTATTCATTGCTTTTTGCAAAATGGTGAAGGGATTACCAATGAAACCGATCTTATTGTAGCCTCAACT
>DASZPW010000479.1:0-13539 GCA_035550155.1 Chitinophagaceae bacterium
TTTTGTAAAAAAATTCCCGATGTTGTTTGTCGGCGGCGCCGGCTCTATTACTCACATGCATTTTGATATTGATCTTTCACATATCCTGCATACACAGTTCATGGGAAGAAAAAGAGTGTTGTTATTTCCATACGAACAACAGCGCAGATTATATCGCAAGCCTTTTGAAGTATTAAGTCTTGCTGATTTCTCCCGCTATTATCAAAATAACGGCACTCCCGACTATGAAAAATTCCCTGCATTGAAACTGGCCAATGGGTATGATTTTATTTTAGAGCATGGTGATACCTTGTTCATGCCTGCCGGTTACTGGCACCATATGGAATACCTCGACAGTGGATTTGCCATGAGCCTTCGTGCACTGCAACCCTCGTTGGGCGGCAAACTGCATGGCGTTTGGAATTTATTTGGCATGCGCAACATTGATACCATGATGAAAAAAACAATGCCCAAACCCTGGTATAACTGGAAGCAGAAAAAAATTCAGAAGAATGCGAAGAGAGAGTTAGCTGTGAAAGGGTGAAATATCTTTCTCAATTGGAATAGACTTTATTTACGCCGTGTTGGTCTTCATCCTAAATCATATTCCATGTATAACAGGTAGACCAACAATTGAACTAAATGAAAGTTACTTTAACTTTGTTTGTTGGTGCGGTGAACTAAATTCAAAAATGCTTTTCAATCGGACACCAACAAAGGCGTAAAAGGAATTAGCTGTGAAAGGTTAAGACATTTTTGCTTATTTAGAATCTAAGAATCATTATTTGCATAGCTGAATTAAAAGTTAGTTTTTTCTATATAAGAAGTGAAATATTATTACAGTGTATAAACAATTTTAAACCCCAATGAAATTCATACTCACATCTATACTTTTTGTGTTTTCTATATTGGTCAAGGGGCAAGACACGGTTTCTACTCAGCTAAAAGGAAATCTTCATTTTATAGTCTACGCAGGATTAAACAGTATTGAGACACGAAAGATCAATTTGAAATTAAAGAGTCTCGGATACGAAACTCTTTCCACAAGCTTCTCCAGTATTGGAATGGGGTTCAAATATGGCAATCAAAAGAGATTCGGAGGAATTAATATTTCGCTTTTTATGAGAGCCGGAACACAAAACTCGTCTTATAATGCTTTGCAATTAGAAGGATACTTTAATTACACAATTATTGACAAAAATAAATTTTCAATTGCACCCGGCTTAGGCTTCGGCCTCCAAAAAATAAAAGCTGATTTTACACATTTAAACTCTTCCAATAATATAGATACACTCTTTCTTGTATCAGGAAACCATGTTCAGCTAAGAAATTCAAATCCAGTAGCAGGAATATCGACAATTGTTCACATTAAAAAGCTAGACAAACAATTCATTTTAGAGAGACTATTCTCGCATATTCTAATCGGATATAAACTAGGGCTTAAGAATACTCCATGGAAAGCGGACGCAAAAAAATTGGCTAATTCTCCAAAAGATAAGCTTAACAGTTTCAATGTTCAGGTATTTGCAGAGTTTTAAAAACCATTTTTACGCCGTTATTGGTCTTCACCCTGAACCATATTCTTCTCAGGTATTAAAAGCTTGCAATTTCAACAGAACATCTCTTATCTTTTTAAACGATCCTGTCATTCAACAAAAAACAAAAGCGTCTCATCACTGAAACGCTTTTAAATTTTTCTCGCTATTTATTTTTCTAATTGATCGTCCACACTTCATTGCCGCGAAGCAGTTTGTCCAGATCAGCCGGTTTTTTTGCCTGCGCTTCTTCGATCTGTTGGGCCATCACATCTTCATAACAGGTGCGTTCAGTCTCGTAAAATACCCCGAACGGCCTTGGTAAATGGCCGGCAACTTTCGGATCATCAAACATGCGGGTGAGTATTTGCGCTTTGTACATATCATACTCATCATGTATCCACAATTCATCGGCGCTATGTCCTTCGTTCAGGTTTACAATTACAGGAGTAAACCCATCCAGTTTGATCCCTTTGTCACGCTTAGCGCCAAAGATCAATGGCTGTCCATGCTCCAAAAACAGCGTTTCTTCTGCCTTGGTTCCTTTCTCTGTAAAAATTTCAAATGCGCCATCATTAAAGATGTTGCAGTTTTGATATATCTCAAGAAAAGATGCGCCCCTGTGTTTATGTGCACGAAGCAACATGGATTGCAGATGTTTGGGATCCCTATCCATGCTTCTTGCAATGAAAGTAGCATCGGCGCCACGGGCAAGAGCAAGAGGGTTAAACGGGTGATCAATACTTCCGAACGGAGTGGACTTAGTGATCTTATGTTCTTCTGATGTGGGAGAATATTGTCCTTTCGTCAAACCATAGATCTGGTTGTTGAACAGCAAAATATTCACATCAAAATTTCTGCGCAGCAAGTGAATGGTGTGATTGCCGCCTATGCTCAGTCCATCGCCATCGCCGGTAACGATCCATACACTAAGTTCCGGGCGGGATGCTTTCAACCCGCTGGCAATAGCTGTGGCTCTGCCGTGGATCGAGTGCATACCATAGGTATTCATGTAATACGGGAACCGGCTACTGCAGCCGATACCGGAAATGATCACAATATTTTCTCTCGGAACACCAATAGTGGGCATTACTTTTTGTACCTGCGCTAAAATGGAATAATCACCACATCCGGGACACCAACGCACTTCTTGGTCGGTTTGAAAATCTTTTGCGGTCAAAGGAGCCGCTACTGTTTCTGCCATAAAAATAAAATTCTGCACAAATTTAATTAATATCATCCAAGCAGCAATGTCATTCATTTCTCTTTTTGCTGCGAGCTGATCAGCCACGAAATCGTATATTCATTTATCCAAAAATGTTTTTCATATGAGAAAAATTGTATTTGTTTCAATCTTGCTTTTAGCCGTATCGATCTCTTTCGCTCAAAATGGCAAAGACCCGGTGCAGGTCACCGATATGCTGAAAATAAAAACCCTGGGAAATGTAACGCTCAGCACGGACGGCAGCAAAACCGCTTTTACCGTTACTTCCATCGAACCGGAAACAGAGAATAAGTGGGAATATAAATACATGACACAGGTATGGATGCTGGCAACAGACGGACATTCATCTCCCCGGCAGTTGACCACCAAAGAAAATTCTTCTCAGCCGGCATGGAGCCCAGATGGAAAACAACTGGCATTTGTCCGTACAGCAGAAGGAAAACCGCAGGTGTTTTTATTATCGCTCGATGGCGGCGAAGCGATGCAGCTCACACATTTCAAATACGGAGCTTCTAATCCGAAATGGAGCCCCGATGGAAAACAAATTCTTTTTACTTCCAATATTAATTTGAAAGATATGTTGAAGGATTCTCTTTTGAATCCCCGAAAAGAAATTCCCAAATGGCCTTTTGAAAAACCAGGCTTTGATCACAATGAAAATCTGAAAGCCAATAATGCCAAACCCGATCCTGATGGAAACATCGAAGAGATCAGAGCTTATCTCGATAATAATGCGAACGACAAAAAAGCTAAAGTGGTGAACAAACTGAATTTACAGGATGAAATGGATGTAAATCCCGAGATAACGTTTAACCAGTTTTTTATTATCAACGTAAATACTCCATCGAAACCAGTATTGATCACTAAAATATTTTATCGCTTCAGCCAGGCAGAATTTACTCCTGACGGAAAACAAATTGTTATATCGGGAAGTGTAGATTCCACGGAGCATCCGGATCGAGCATTGGAAAATGAAATCTTCATTGTGAATACCGATGGCAGTGATTTTCATCAACTGGTTGGGGAGAAAGGAAAAAATTACAACTCGCCAGCAGTTTCTCCTTCGGGAAAATGGCTGGCGTTTCAATACGGCAATACTTCTTTTGTGAGTGTGCCGGCATTGGCGGTGATGCCGTTGAATGGTTCTGCAAAGGACATGATCACTATCCCCTTTGACCGCAGCAAGGGAAATTTTGTATGGAGCAAGGATGAAAAATATCTTTATTTCTCTGCACAGAGCAATGGCGGCGCCCCGGTATATCGTGCCAATTTAGCAACCAAGCAGGTAGAACAATTGAGTGATTATAACAGCGGCGTTGCCAGTTTTGACCTGGCGGGTAATAAACTGGTATTCTCGAAAATAGAAGTGGCCGATCCTTCAGAATTATATCTTGCAGATGCTGCTTTAAAAAATCCGGTACGGATCAGCAGTTTCAATACAGATTGGCTGGCGCAGAAAAAAATTTCATTCCCTGATAAAAGAACATTTGTCAACAACAAAGGTGAAACTATTGAATATTGGGTAATGAAGCCGACGAACTATGAACCCGGAAAAAAATATCCGTTACTATTAGAAATACATGGCGGTCCATCTGCTATGTGGGGTCCGGGTGAGGCAAGCATGTGGCACGAATATCAATTTTTTTGCAGCAAAGGTTATGGTGTTGTGTATTGCAACCCGAGAGGAAGTGGTGGTTATGGCTTAGATTTTTTGCGTGCTAATATCAATGATTGGGGCACCGGCCCAACCAGTGATGTATTGACTGCTCTTGATAAAACAATCGCATCTGAGGATTGGGCGGATACATCACGATTATTGGTAACAGGAGGTTCCTATGCAGGTTACCTGGTTGGTTGGATCATCGGGCATGATCATCGTTTCAAAGCGGCCTGCTCCCAGCGGGGTGTCTATGATCTTTCTACATTTTTTGGTGAAGGCAATGCATGGAGATTAGTGCCGAATTATTTTGGCGGCTATCCGTGGGAACCATCTGTCAAAGCAATTTTAGACAGAGAATCACCCATCAGCTATGTTCAGAATATTACAACGCCATATATCATGTTTCATGGAGAAAATGATCGTCGCACTGGTTTTGTAGAAGATGAAATGATGTATCGCAGCCTGAAGGTTTTAGGAAGGCCGGTTGAATTTGTACGGCATCCGGGAGCCACGCATGAAATCACAAGAAGCGGCAACAATCGTCAGCGCATTGACCAGATGCTGAGAACCTATGAATTTTTTGAAAGATGGATCAAGTGATTATTAGTTTAAAATAAATTCGTTTTTCTATACATAATTTTTGTTAAGCATTGTTGGCGGAGATATTAATAACTTGCAATAAAAGAACATAAAAATTGGAAACAGTTTCATTTGATTTCGGAATGATCGGGCTCGGAGTAATGGGCCGCAATTTATTGCTGAATATGGCTGATCATGGCTTCAGTGTCATTGGCTTTGATAAGGATCCGTCAAAAGCCACCGGCCTTGGATCGTTTGCTTCTCCCGGCACCACGGTAAAAGGAGTAACAACTTTATCCGAAATGGTAAAGCAGTTAAAACGCCCCCGCAAAATCATGATGCTTGTTCCTGCAGGACCAATTGTTGATTATGTCATCAATGATTTGTTGCCGTTGGTGGAAGAAGGTGATATCATTATTGACGGCGGCAATTCTCATTACACGGATACATTGAGCCGGATAAAATTTTTAGAAGATAAAAAAATTCATTTTGTCGGAATGGGAGTGAGTGGCGGCGAACATGGTGCCCGAACCGGACCGAGCATTATGCCCGGCGGTGATGTAGAAGCATGGAAAGAATTGAAACCAATTTTGGAAGCAGTATCCGCAAAAGTGAATGAAGAGCCTAGTGTTGCTTACATGGGAAAAGCAGCAGCAGGTCATTATGTGAAAATGGTACATAACGGGATCGAATACGCCATTATGCAACTCATCAGCGAAGTATATGATATTTTAAAAAGAGCTGTTGGATTGAATAATGATGAACTGCATGAGCTTTTCAAAAAATGGAACGAATCAGAAATGAGTTCTTTTCTTTTGGAGATCACCGCTGATATTTTTTTGAAAAAGGATGAACTCAGCAACAACCGGCTTGTAGATATGATATTGGATAAAGCAGGATCAAAAGGAACAGGCAAATGGACCTCGCAGGATGCGATGGATCTACCGGTTCCGGTTCCAACGATTGATATAGCAGTTGCCATGAGAGACCTTTCTGTTTATAAAGAAGAAAGAGTCAGCGCTGCGGCGTTATACCAGCCAAAGATCAAAACGATCACAAAGAATAAAGAAAAAATTATTCAGCAATTGCATGATGGCCTTTTTGCTGCTACCATTCTTTGTTATGCGCAGGGATTGGCGATGCTGCACAAAGCATCTGCAGAATTGAATATGGACATTCCATTGAAAGATGTGGTTCGCATCTGGCGGGGCGGATGCATCATTCGTTCGTCCTTGCTGGAATTATTCACTGCCGCTTTCAAAAAAAATGCCCAGTTGCCCAATATTTTATTGCATAAAAAAGTGGCATCACTGGTGAAAAAGAAAATTCCGGCATTGAGAAAAATCGTTCAATTAAGTGCCACAAATAAAATCCCTGCTGCTGGTTTGGCGAGTGCCTTATCGTATTTCGATGCGTATTGCAGTGCAAATTTGCCCACCAATCTTATTCAGGCGCAGCGGGATTATTTTGGAGCACATACTTACCAACGCATTGATAAAGATGGAACTTTTCACACAGAGTGGTGATCCTGAAAAATTCCGGTCATAAAAACGTAGCTTATAAAATAATCAACATGGAAGGACAAAAAAATTTGCCGCCGACGATCTTGTTCATTTTCGGAGGTAGCGGCGATCTTACCAACCGCAAGCTGATCCCGGCATTATATAATTTATATCTCGATAATTATTTGCCTGAAAAATTCATTGTTATTGGCTCCGGCCGTACCCCGTTTGATTCTGATGATGATTACCGGAAAAAATTATTTGAAGGTGTACAACAATTTTCCAGCAGAAAAGATGCATTAGACGGAAAATGGCAGGCATTTTCTTCCAATATTTTTTATCACCTTAATGACCTGCGTGATGATAGTAGTTACCAGGAGATCAAAAAAGACATCAATGAAAGAACTAAAGACTGGGGCGTAAAGCCTGTAACTATTTTTTATCTCGCAGTTGCACCACAGCTTGCACCGGTTCTTGCCCAAAAATTACATGAGCAAAAACTTTGTGAAAACCCCGTACGCACCCGGCTGGTATTTGAAAAACCGTTTGGCCATGATCTTCAAAGTGCGCATGAACTGAATCAACTGCTCAGCAGCATGTTTGATGAAGAGCAGATCTTCCGCATTGATCATTATTTAGGAAAGGAAACGGTGCAAAACATTTTGGCTTTCCGTTTTGCCAATGCATTATTCGAACCAATATGGAACAATAACTATATTGAACATGTGCAGATCACTGCTGCAGAAACGGTAGGAGTAGAAAACCGCGGCGGTTATTATGAACAGGCAGGCGCTTTAAGAGATATGGTGCAAAATCATATCCTGCAACTGATCTGCATGATCGCCATGGAGCCTCCTGTATCTTTTGATGCCAATGAGATACGAAATAAAAAAGTGGATGTGCTGCATGCCATCCGAAAACTGGAACCCGAACAAGTTCACGCTAATGCTGTGCGGGGTCAGTATTCTGCAGGGTGGATGAATGGAAAAAAAGTGCAGGCTTACCGGCAGGAAAAAGATGTAAATCCGCAATCACCCGTTGAGACATTTGTAGCAGCAAAATTTTTTGTTGATAACTGGCGCTGGCGCAATGTGCCGTTTTATATCCGCACGGGAAAATTACTTCATGAAAAAACAACGCTTATCACCATTCAATTCAAAGAAGCGCCGAATTATTCTTTTCCAACAGAAGCGGCTGAGACATGGCGCCCGAATCGTTTAACGATCAGCATTCAGCCGGAAATGGATATCCGCATTCGCTTCCAGGCAAAACGACCCGGGCAGGAAATGGTGTTGAACCCGGTGGACATGATTTTCAGTTATGCAGAAGCATACGAAGGCAGAGAACCCGAAGCATATGAAACGTTGCTGGAAGATGTGATTTCAGGAAATCAAACATTATTCATGCGTGCCGACCAGGTGGAAGCTGCCTGGAAGATCATAGAACCTATTTTGCAAACATGGCAAAAACGTCCGCCCGTTGATTTTCCAAATTATGCGCCGGATAGTTGGGGGCCTGAAGACTCGGAAGAACTGATTGCCAGAGATGGACATCATTGGGTGAGCTTGCCGGCAAAAAACAAAGAATAAAATTTTCAGCATGCAGCTAAAAATAACCAAAGACATCAATGACCTGAGCGTTCAGTTTGCCGATTGGATGGTGCGGTACATTGAAAAAGTTTTAGCAACCAATGATCGTTTCACTATTGCCTTATCCGGAGGTTCTACTCCAAAAAAATTGTATCAATTACTATCTTCCGAAGCTTACAAAAATAAAATTGATTGGAGTCGCATGCATTTCTTTTTAGGAGATGAACGATTTGTTCCTTATTCAGATGACAGGAATAACGGCCGCATGATATTTGAAACGTTATTGGATTTTGTTCCGGCAAAAAAAGAACAGATTCATATGATGCGAACCGATATTGATGCGGATGCATCGGCTGCAGAATATGAAAAGATTTTACGCAGTTATTTTCCGGACAGCAATCATACGTTCGATCTTGTTCTGCTGGGATTGGGAGATAATGCGCATACCTTGTCGTTGTTTCCGGGCTACCCGGTAATTTTTGAAAAATCAAAATGGGTAGATTCATTTTATCTGAAACAAGAAAAAATAAACCGGATCACACTGACCGCACCGGTAATTAATGCGGCCGGCAGCATTGCGTTTTTAGTAAGCGGCCATGAAAAGATGGCGGCGCTTTACAATGTATTTACTAAAGAACATAATCCCGGGTTATATCCCGCACAGATCATTCAGCCTTTCAATGATCAGATCATTTGGTGGGTGGACAAGGATGCCGCTTCGGACCTTCAGTGATATTTATTTTTTCAGAGATCGCAACCAATCTTTTATTCCTAAAACAATCTTCGCTGCAACTGCTCTATGAAATGCAGGGTTCAGAATTTTCTTTTCATCCAGCCTGTTACTGAGAAAAGCCACTTCCACCAAACAATTAGGATATTCGGTAGGGCCGCTAAGTGAGAAATTAAAATTACCTACGTTGCCATATTCTTTTAATCCAAGCTCTTTCATTCTTTTTAAAATAAATTGAGTTAATGGCCGGAAACCAATATAGCGGTAATAGGTACTTACGCCTCTCACCGTATCACTTCCCCCTGAATTAAGGTGGATGCTGATCAGAAAATCAGGATCCCATTCCCGTAGCATTTGTGTTCGCTCGATCATGCTCAATGAAGTGTCCTTCTCTCTTGTCATAAATACCTTTGCTTTTTCTTTCTTCAACGCTTTTTCCAGTTCTTTTGCAATCTTTAATGTATAGTTTTTTTCAAGTACTTTACTTGTTCCGCCAGAAGCGCCGCTGTTATCGCCGCCATGCCCGGCATCTACAGCTATTTTTAATTTACTCAACACAAGCTGCGGCGGCTGACGTTTGACACGAATTGTTAGTTTGTTTTTATCATAGAAAATAAAATAGCCCCAATGCTGATCATGCTTTAATTCTATATACACACGAAACACATCATCCTCGATCTGCTCATACCAGGTGTTCTTAATTTCTTTTACAGTAGAAAGCTGGGTGATCCAGTTGGTATTGCTGGTAACGCCAAAAATATCAACTACAATTCTTGCGGGATCAATTTGCTGAATACTACGGTACGGCAATCGTTCATCTAATGAAACAGTAACATAATCGTATTTATCATCACCATAAACCTTCCAGCTATTAGTGAGATAATATGGCTTAATTATTTTGGCGCTATCTTTTTTAAAATTCACTTTTGGCAAATACGCAACATGATATTTTGACAATTCGATTTTATAATCGTTTTTTATACTGTCCACGACTTTTACAACAATGTTTGAATCGAGATAAGTCATTTTTGCGCCACCCAAACGATCTTCACCTAAACCGTAATTGAGAAATGCTAATGGGCCGGTGGTTTCCCCGATAATATAAGCTGAGTTTGTTTGTGCGATTGCAACCGATGATTGCAAAAGGGAAAAAAGTAAAAAGATTCGTATCATTTCAGAAAGATAATACAAAAAACACTTGTAGCCGGTTTCCGTAATATTACGGAACGATATCATGCTTTTACTGAATCTTAGTACAAACCCTTAGTTTCAGACACTATCTGTTTGCTAACCACGTTTATATATCAGTGTGTTTTGACTTGTGCAATTGATGAACACAATCCATATCCAACAGAAAAACCGATCCCATGAATTGGAAAGAAACAATGGGTATTATTTCCACCGTTGCCCTGCTTTTACCAGTTATACTCATCTTCGCTCTGCGATTATATCGTTCACAATGCTTCCTGGCGCTGGCGATATATTATTTTTTAAATCTTTGTTTCAACCTGATGAGCGAAAATTACATTGTCGTCAATGCTGATTTCAAAAAAATATTTGGTATCACTAATAACCTGCTGGAGTTTCCGCTGATGTTCATTTTTATAACGTACTTCAATTATTCTGCCACTCTTGCCAGGCGGATCCGTTATTCAGTACTTATTTTCCTATTTTTTGAAATTGCTGTTACAGCGATATTCGGATACAATAAAAGTGCAATGACTATCATTATGGCTCCCGGGCTCAGTTTGCTTCTTTTCTTCAGCGCCTGGTTCTCGCTGCGCCAGATAAAGATCACCATCACCCAGGGAAAAGGAATTGGCAAAGCCCTTATGATTACTGCCTTGCTTTTTGCGTATGGCTGCTATATGCTGATCTATGTATTTTATTATATTGTAAAATCGGAAGAAGTTGCTGACATATTCACCATGTATTTTATCGCTGCCACTTTTTCATCTCTCATCCTTTCTATTGGTATTTTCATTGAAAATAAAAGGATCAAAAAGCTTGAGGAATTAAAGCAGATACGCAGGGAATTAAACATGGTGTACGACAAATCACAACCTGTGACAACGGTGTCGCTTGATCCTTCCATAATCGAAAAAGAGATCTGGAATTAAAAACAATATTTTCCTTCTGCAATCATTTTATCAGCGATCCTTCTTCTAGCATCTTTTGTATTGAATGGCTCAGCTTTGGTAAAACGTTTTAAGCCCATCAGTATCATTCGCTGTTCATCACCATCTGCAAAAGAATTGATCGCATCTTTACCGGATTTATTCACTTTATCAGCCGCATCATACAAATACGTTCTCATGATGTCGAGATAATCGCTGCAAGCCGCTTCTCCCCGCTGATCCACCATTTTCATTACACGAAGTAATACGCTTTCTGCATTAAAAGTTTCAATAGCCATGTCGGCAATATTCATCAGCACTTCCTGCTCGCTTTCTATTTTCATCATCAGCTTTTGCACAGCAGCGCCGGCTGTCATCAAAATTGCTTTTTTAAGATTCACCACTAATTTTTTTTCTTTTGCAAAAGGCTGTTCATCATCGCTGCTGAAATCAGGAATGCTCATCAATTCTTTTTGAACTGCCATAGCGGGTCCCATCAGATCCAATCTTCCCTGCATTGCCCTCTTCAAAGTCATATCCAAAGTCAGCAACCGGTTGATCTCGTTTGTTCCTTCATAAATACGGTTGATTCGGGAATCACGATATGCTCTTGAAATATTATACTCCGCACTGAATCCATTGCCACCATGTATCTGCACGCCTTCATCCACTACAAAATCCAATGCTTCACTTCCAAATACTTTCAAAATGGCACATTCAATGGCATATTCTTCAGCAGCTCCTAATAATGATTCATTGTAAGGTTTACCTGCTGCAGCCAATTCTTCTTCTTTTTCATCGATCCAATTAGCCGTACGGTATAATGCAGACTCTCCCACAAAAATATCGATCGACATTTGCGCCAGTTTATGTTTGATAGCGCCAAAATTCGCAATGGATTGTTTGAATTGCTCTCTTGTCTTTGCATACTGAACAGAATCGGTGATCGCTCTTCTTGATCCGCCAATAGCGGCGGCGCATAATTTCAAACGACCAATGTTGAGAATATTAAAAGCGATCTTATGTCCTTTGCCAATTTCTCCCAATACATTTTCAACCGGCACCTTGCAATCCTGGAAATATAATTGCACAGTGGAAGAACCTTTGATTCCCATTTTATGTTCTTCGGGCCCTTGCGTAAATCCTTCCGTTCCTCTTTCTACAATAAATGCAGTGAATTTATCACCATCCACTTTTGCAAACACCGTGTACACTTGCGCAAATCCACCATTGGTGATCCAGCATTTTTGTCCATTCAGAATATAATATTTTCCATCGGCGCTCAGTTTGGCCGTTGTCCTTGCTCCCAATGCATCGCTGCCGCTGTTCGGTTCGGTAAGTCCGTAAGAGCCGGCCCATTCACCACTGATAAGTTTAGGAATATATTTTTGCTTTTGTTCCGGAGTTCCAAAATATAAAATGGGCAATGTGCCAATGCCCGTATGCGCTGCGATCGCCACTGAAAAAGAATGGCCGGCGCCGAGATATTCATTTACGATAGTGGAGGTGACAAAATCTTTTCCCAATCCTCCGTATTCTTCCGGAAAAGAAACAGCCAGCAAACCCTGTTCTCCTGCTTTCTGTACCAATGATTTCATCAAGCCAGGTTCCAGGTTATCGATCCTGTCAAGAATAGGATACACTTCTTTATCCAAAAATTGGTCACACATATCACGAATCATTTTCTGTTCTTCTGTAAAATCTTCCGGAATAAAGGTATCTGCCGTAGATGATTCTTTGATCAGCCACTCACCGCCTTTCATCCCGATAGTTGTAGGTGCGGTTTTTTTCTCTGTTGAAGTTTGCATAAAATGGTTTTATTGATTCGAAAATATTATTTGAGATTATCATACACGATCTGCAGCACTTCTTTGCACACGTCTATTTTTGCCGGAGGCACGGTTTTTAATGCTTCATTCAGGGTTTGATCAGCCAATATCATGGTTTGCTCTTCTAATTTTTGTCCTTGTTTGGTAAGGAAGATCAGGTTGATCCTCCGGTCATTTTCCGAAGGAACTCTTTTCACCAGGTTCAATTTTTCCAGGTTATCAACCAAACGGGTGATACTGGGTTTGTCACGAAACGTAGCATGACATAATTCCTGCTGGCTTAATCCATGTTTCTTCCAGAGATGATAGAGCACACTCCATTGCTCGATGGTAATATTGAGACCCGCCTGGTTCAGTTTTTTTTGCAGGCGCCGGGCAATAGCAGTGGAGGCTTTACCGGTGATAAAACTATAAAGTTCTCCTTTTTTAAATTGGTTGTTTTGCATATAGTTGTTTATACAACTAATCAAATTTAGTGTTATTTTTGAATCCGGTCATTAAATTTTTCAGAAAAATTTACCGGGCTGTTATGGAAGACCTGCTGCTCCTTTATAAAAATTCCCGGATACATTACCGGAGCTTCGGCTCGGGAAACAAGACGGCACTTTGTCTTCATGGCTATGGACAGGATGCAGCCTCTTTTTCTTTCCTGGAAAAATATGCAGGGAATGATTACCGGTTTTATGCCATTGATCTTCCTTTTCATGGAAGCAGCGAATGGAATGAAGGATTGAATTTTAACACAACTGATCTACTTAATATTCTTCAACAAATTCCCGGGCTGATGGAACAGC
>DASZPW010000480.1:0-3661 GCA_035550155.1 Chitinophagaceae bacterium
CAATAGAGAACAACCATTGTCATATTGATAAGGGATTTGGTAAATTTATAAAACGTTCTAAAGTTTCTTAGACAATTTAGAATGATGAATTCTGAATTATGAATGAGGAAAGAGAAAATATAATTGTGGTAAAATCTTATTCATTTGCATTAGAAGTGATTCAGCTATATAAAGCTTTAGTTGAAAAGAAAGAGTTTGTTTTATCGAAGCAGATTCTGAGAAGCGGTACTTCCATCGGTGCCAATGTGCACGAAGCAGTGGCGAGTGAATCGAAAAGAGATTTCGTACATAAATTGGGCATTGCAGTCAAAGAAGCTAAAGAAACATCTTACTGGCTTAACCTGTTAAAAGATGGTCAATTTATAACCTTGAATGAGTTTGAGAAACTAGATAAATCATGTAGTGAGATCATAAAAATCCTGAACAGTATAATACTAACAACCAAAGAAAGATATTTTTCCAATTCATAATTTCTAATTCTAAATTCATAATTAAACAATATGCCACGTAAGATCAAATCCGGATTAATTCAAATGTCTTTGCCGAAAACCGAAGGCGAAGGAACCATTGCTGAGATCAAAGAAGCGATGCTGCAGAAACATATTCCTTTTATTGAAAACGCCGGAAAGCAGGGTGTACAGATACTTTGTTTGCAGGAAATTTTCAATACACCATATTTCTGCCCCGGGCAAGATCCCAAATGGTACGAAAGCGCTGAATCCATCCCCGGCCCGACAACCGAGCGGATGCAAGAGTATGCAAAGAAGTATCAAATGGTAATGATCGTTCCAATGTATGAAAAAGAACAGGCCGGTGTCTTGTATAATACAGCCGCTGTTATTGATGCTGATGGAACTTATCTTGGTAAATACAGAAAGAATCATATTCCTCACACATCCGGTTTCTGGGAAAAATTTTTCTTCAAGCCCGGTAATCTTGGTTATCCCGTTTTTCAAACCCGGTATGCAAAGGTTGGAGTGTACATCTGTTACGATCGTCATTTCCCTGATGGAGCAAGATGTTTAGGATTGAATGGAGCGGAGATCGTTTATAATCCTTCTGCAACTGTCGCAGGCTTGTCGCAATATCTCTGGAAGTTGGAACAACCGGCTCATGCAGCAGCGAATGGCTATTTCATGGGATGCATCAATCGTGTCGGTATAGAAAAACCCTGGAACCTTGGAAAATTTTATGGCAATTCTTATTTCGTTGATCCCCGCGGACAAATCTTTGCGCAGGCAAGTGAAGATAAAGATGAATTACTCGTCGCCGAATTTGACCTTGATATGATCGAAGAAGTGAGAAGTGTGTGGCAGTTCTTCCGTGATCGTCGCCCTGAAACCTATGGCAAACTTGTGGAACTCTGAGTGCAGTTTAGAGTTTAAAGTTTAGAGTTAAGAGTATAACCAAGTTGATTCAGAATTCTAAACTTTAATCTGCCGACTCTAAACTCTGAAATCATAACTCTAAACTAAAAACATGATAGAGAGTAACAGACTTTCAGAACAACAGTATGAGGCGAATTTCGCCGACATTCGTCCGCCGTTTGAAAATAGTACGGCTGCAAAAGTGGAAGCGAATCGTTGCCTGTTTTGTTATGATGCTCCATGTACCAAAAGTTGTCCCACTCATATTGACGTTCCCAAATTCATCAAACAAATTTCTACCGATAATGTAAAAGGTTCTGCTCATACCATTTTCACTTCAAACATTTTGGGAGCAGGCTGCAGTAAAGTTTGTCCGGTTGAAAAACTATGTGAAGGTGCTTGTGTTTATAATCTTTTGGAAGAAGAACCCATTCAAATTGCCAGGCTTCAGCAATATTCAACTTCCAAAGCATTAGACGAAAACTGGCAATTATTTGAACGCAAACCATCAGTGGGCAAAAAAGTTGCGATCGTCGGCGCCGGCCCTGCCGGATTAAGTTGTGCTCATGTACTCTCCAGAGAAGGTGTCGATGTCACCATTTTTGAAAAAGAAAGTAAAGGCGGCGGATTGATGACCTATGGCATTGCTGCGTATAAGGTCACACCGCAGTTTTGTGAAGATGAAGTGAATTACATCACTGCGATCGGCGGCATTGAAATAAAATACGACCAGGAACTCGGTAAAGACTTCACACTTGCTAAATTGAAAAAAGAATTCGACGCCGTTTATCTCGGCATCGGTGTTGGCGTAGCCAGGCAATTAAATATTCCCGGCGAAAAATTAGAAGGTGTTGTCGATGCTATCAAATTCATTTATGATCTCAGGGATAAAGGTTATTCATCAATTCCCGTTGGAGATAAAGTTGCTGTGATCGGAATGGGAATGACAGCCATTGATGCCGCTACGCAATCAAAACGTCTTGGAGCAAAAGAAGTGACACTCATCTATCGAAGAACACAGGATGAAATGCCTTGCACCGAATATGAATTGAATTTGGCAAAATTAGATGGTTGCGAAGTGATCTGGCTGGCTGCACCAATCAAAGTAAAAGGTTCCGCAGGAAAAGTAAAACAACTCGTCTGCAGTAAAATGAAACTCGGCGACCCTGATGCCAGTGGCCGCCGCTCCCCTGTTGACACCGGCGAAACATTTACGCTTGATGTTGACATGGTGATCAAAGCCGCCGGACAAACGCCGTTTGAAAAATTGATCAATAAATTAAAAATTCAAAATTCAAAAGGAAAAATAACAATAGACGATAATTGCGCAACGAATATTAAAGGAGTCTTTGCAGGCGGTGATGCGGTGAATGGAGGAAAGGAAGTGGTGGATGCGGTGGAGGCGGGCAAACAAGGTGCAGCGGCAATTCTAAAATTTATCGGAGTTTAAACTTGAAGTTTAGGGTTCAGACTGTAGAGTAGTTAACAGTTCAGAGTTTAAAGTTTAGAGTTAAGAGTTATAAACTTCAATCTTCACGCCCTACTCTTAACTCTTAATTCTAAACTCTAAACAAAAAAATAAAATTATGGCTGACTTATCTTGTAATTTCCTCGGAATAAAATCGCCAAATCCGTTTTGGTTGGCTTCGGCGCCTCCCACGGATAAAAAATACAATGTGCTCCGTGCATTAGAAGCCGGCTGGGGCGGTGTGGTCTGGAAAACATTGGGCACACAAGTAAAAAATGTTTCCTCCCGCTATTCCGCTGTTAATTACAATGGCAGCAAAGTAATGGGGCTAAATAATATTGAACTCATCAGCGATCGTCCGCTGGCGCTGAACCTCAAAGAAATTGCTGAAGTAGTAAAAGAATTTCCCGACCGTGCTATGATCGTTTCACTCATGGCCGATAACAATCGTGAAGCATGGCATGAACTTATCAAACAGGTAGAAGACACCGGCGCACATGGACTCGAATTGAATTTTGGTTGCCCGCATGGAATGACGGAACGTGGCATGGGCGCCGCTGTGGGGCAAGACCCCGACATCGCCTGCATGGTAGTAGAATGGGTGATGGAAGCCGCCACCATTCCTGTCATCACCAAGCTCACTCCCAATGTACATTCAGTGGTGCCCACAGGCAGATCGGTAGTGAAAGCAGGATCAAATGCATTATCGCTCATCAATACCATTCAGTCCGTCACGGGTATTGATCTCGACACATTTGTTCCCAATCCCAATGTCGGCGGCAAGTCAGTCTTTGGTGGTTATTGCGGGCCGGCGGTCAAGCCCATT
>DASZPW010000481.1:0-2884 GCA_035550155.1 Chitinophagaceae bacterium
AGTATATCAATAAGATGCTTGAAGTAGATCCGGCCAATGCAAATCTCAATGATGTAAAAACCCAATTGGAAAATTCATTGAAAAAACAACCGCCGGGTGACAAGAATACGAACGGGAATACATCAAACCGGTCAGCTACGAACGGAAATAAGCAATAACAATTATTTCTTCTTACTATATGATTGAAAAAATTCCCCCGGCAATGACCCGGGGGAATTTTTTTTATGATGATAATCAGTAAATCAGCAACAGATTTTCTGCGGTAATTTGAAGTGACCGTCTTATTTTTGCACTTCAGTAATAATAGCCTATGATTCATCTTCTCCAGGCTGGTTTGTCAAAAAATATTGCAGATGCTAATGATGCCGGCAGCTATCTTCCGATAGGTATTCAGATCATTTGTGCAGTAGGATTGGTAGCCTTCCTGATGTTTGTTACTCATATTTTGGGCCCGAAAAGAAAAACCTCAGACAAACTTCAGGGCTTTAGCAGCGGTATCGAAAGTCATGGCGATGCCCGCCAACCCATGGCGATAAAATATTTTTTAGTCGCAATATTATTTGTGTTGTTTGATGTGGAAGTGATATTTTTTTATCCGTATGCAGTGAATTTTAAAGACCTTGGATGGAGTGGATTTTGGGCTGTACTAATGTTTGTAGGTTTTTTCCTTTGTGGATTTATCTACATCATAAAAAAAGGTGCGTTGAAGTGGGAAGATTGAAATAAAATGAATAATGAATAATTAAAAATTAATAGTTGATGAAACTTCTTGTCAATGAAAATTGTTTTATAAGTGAGCAAACTATTAATTTTTATTTCTAAATTTTTAATTCAACATGTCTCGTCCTGTATCATATAATATAAAAGTAAAACCTCTGGAGAGTGACATCAGTATGGCAGAAATGCCGGAAGGTCACCAGGGCGAAGGATTCTTTGCAACATCATTTGACAAAGTGATAGGACTGGCAAGAAAAAATTCTATCTGGCCATTACCTTTTGCCACTTCCTGTTGCGGAATTGAATTCATGGCTACGATGGGCTCGCATTATGATTTAGGAAGATTTGGTGCGGAACGGGTTGGTTTTTCTCCACGTCAATGCGACCTACTAATGGTGATGGGAACTATTGCAAAAAAAATGGGGCCAGTAGTGAAGCAGGTGTATTTGCAAATGGCAGAACCAAGATGGGTGATCGCAGTTGGTGCTTGCGCCAGCAGCGGAGGAATTTTTGATACCTATAGTGTGTTGCAGGGAATTGACCAGATCGTTCCTGTGGATGTGTATGTTCCCGGATGCCCGCCAAGGCCGGAAGCAATACTGGATGGATTTATGAGAATACAGGATCTTGTAGGAAAAGAAAGTTTGCGAAGAAGAAATAGCGAGAAGTATAAAGAGCTTTTAGAGAGTTACGGAATTCAATAAAGCTGTTAGCCGTTAGCGATTAGCGGTTAGCAAATGATATTACAAAAATGCCTTTGGCTAATGGCTAAAGGCTAAAAGCTAATAGCTGGAATGGCATTGACAAACGACATAGTAAAACAAAAGCTAACTGAAAAATTCGGAGAGCAGGTTACAAACTTTGCTGAACCATACGGACTACTCACATTTGAAGCGCCGAAAGAGATCAACCTGAAAGTGTTGAATTATGTATATGATGATGAACAATTAAAATTCCGTTTCCTCACGGATATTTGTGCGGTCCATTATCCGGATCAAAAAGGAAAAGAATTAGCAGTCGTGTATCATTTGCACAATATGCAGGATAATATTCGTGTCCGATTCAAAGTATTTACTGATATCAATCAACCTGATGTATATACAGCAACAGGTTTATTTTCTTCCGCTAACTGGATGGAGAGGGAAACCTATGATTTTTTTGGTGTGAATTTCGTCGGTCATCCGAATCTGAAACGGATTTTGAATGTAGATGAAATGGAATATTTCCCTTTAAGAAAAGAATATCCGCTGGAAGACCAGGTAAGGATCGATAAAGACGATGAGATGTTTGGAAGAGGATGATATGCAAATGTGCCGATTTGCAAATTTGTAAATGAACTTATAAACGAAAGTTTTTTATAAATCCCCTTTAGGGGTTTGGGTATGACAGAGCATCATTTAAAATTACCGGAAGGAAGTATAGAAAAAACAACGACCACGTTGAACCTGGGGCCAACGCATCCGGCTACGCATGGTGTGTTTCAGAATATTCTGGAATTAGATGGTGAACGAATCGTTTCTGCGGAACAAACAGTCGGATATATTCACCGGGCTTTTGAAAAAATTGCAGAACGCCGGCCACTCTATCAAATTACTCCGCTAACCGACCGCTTGAATTATTGTTCTGCTCCCCTCAATAATATGGGCTGGCATTTGACCTGTGAAAAATTATTGGGAATAAAAACTCCGAAGCGGGTAGATTATTTGCGGGTGATCATCATGGAACTGGCAAGAATTTCCGACCATCTTATTTGCAATTCGATTGTTGGTGTGGATGCAGGCGCATATACCGGGTTTTTATACGTGATGCAATACCGGGAACTGATCTATGAGATCTATGAAGAAATTTGTGGTTCACGATTGACAACCAATATCGGACGCATCGGCGGTTTTGAAAGAAATTTTAATGACATCGCTTTTCAGAAGCTGGAAAAATTTCTCCGTGAATATCCCGATGTGTTGAAAGAATTTGAAAATCTGTTTCAGCGCAACCGGATTTTCATGGAACGCACCATCGGAACCGGAGCCATCAGTGCCGAAAGAGCATTGAATTATGGTTTTACCGGTCCGAATCTTCGTGCCACCGGAGTAGATTATGATGTACGAGTGCAATCGCCTTACTGCAGTTATGTAGATTTTGATTTTTTGATTCCTGTCGGAACCACCGG
>DASZPW010000482.1:0-9336 GCA_035550155.1 Chitinophagaceae bacterium
CTTCCCCGTCATGATTATTCCTGGTATTTATTCAAAACTTCGTCGAGAGATAGCTTGTTAGAACGAATCAAATACATGGAGCCCACGGCGCCGGTAAGACAAATTTTCCAGTACAATAATTTCATGTTCCTGTTGCAGGGAATGATCACCGAAAAACTTACTGGTAAAAGCTGGGAAGAAAATGTAAAAGAAAAAATTTTTACGCCGTTAGGAATGAATACTTCCAATTTTTCTATTCATACAATGGAGAAATCTGACGATGCATCACTTGGATATGCCGTTGTTAAAGACAGCACAATTAAAAAGCTGGACTACTATGATATTGATGCCATGGGACCAGCAGGTGCGATCAATAGCAGTGTGAATGAAATGGCAAATTGGGTGATCACCTGGATCAATGGAGGTAAATTCAATGGCAAAGAAATTTTACCATCAAGCTATGTTACGCAAGCAATGAGTTCTCAAATGGTGGTAGCACCGGGCTTGCCCGAAGCAGATGTTCCTGATGCACAATTCAGCAATTATGGTTTTGGGTGGTTTTTTACTTCTTACCGAGGTCATTATCGTGTAGAACATGGCGGCAACATTGATGGCTTTTCTGCCAGTACCAGTTTTTTCCCAACCGATAGCATCGGCATTATTGTGTTAAGTAATCAAAATGGTTCGGCTGTACCCGGCATTGTAAGAAATATCATTGCAGACAGATTATTTGACTTGAAAAGAATAGACTGGACAGGAAGAGCCGATAGTGCTTTGGCAAAAGCAAGAGTCGCAGCTAAAGAAGCAGAGAAAAGTAAAGTGAGTAACAGAATTCCCGGAACTCATCTTTCGCATGAGCTGAAAGATTATGCTGGTTTATTCAACAATAAAGGTTATGGTTCGTTTGAAGTCTTTTTGAAAAATGATTCTTTATTCATTCATACTCCCAATGGAGATATATGGTTGAGGCATTATCATTATGATGTGTTTGAACCTTTCGATGTTGATGAAAAAACAGGAATTGATACCGCAGATAAAAGTGATCTGCGGATACAGTTTCACATGAGTCCTGCAGGAGAGATTAATATGGTGTCTATGCCTTTACAACCGGGATTAAAAGATATTGAGTTCAGCAGGATACCAAAGCCAAAAGAAATCACCAAAGAAGAATTGAAAAAATATGAAGGCTCGTATGAATTTGCTCCCGGCAATGAAGCTAAATTCTATATCAAAGACGAAAAGACCTTATACGCATTTGTCCAGGGTCAGCCCGAATATGAGTTGGTACCTGTTGATAAAAATAAATTCGATTTTAAAACCCTGAAAGGATTCAGCGTGCAGTTTGAAGAAAATGATAAAGGTGAAATCGTTTCAGCCAGTTTTATTCAACCTAACGGAACGTTCAAAGCCACTAAGAAAGAACCATGATTTACCTGAATAAAAGAATTTTTATGAATAAAAATTCCATCATCGTTGTTATCGCAATTTCCATTTTACTTTTTTCCTGCAAATTTCACCATCAGGAATATGATACCATCATCCGCAACGGAATGATCTATGACGGTAATGGTGGCACTCCTTATAAAGCAGATATTGGAATTAAAGACGACACGATCGCATTCATTGGTGACCTTTCCGGGGTATCTGCACGGATCAGCGTTGACGCCAAAGGAATGGCAGTAGCGCCGGGCTTTATAAATATGATGGGACATTCTGAAGAAGCATTGTTTGCTGATGGGAGATCACAAAGTGATATTCGCCAGGGCGTCACTACTGAAATCTTTACTGAATTTAGTATGGGGCCTTTGAATGAGAAGATGAAACAGCAAATGCAGAAAAATGAATCCGACATCCAATATCCTGTCAACTGGAACACTTTGGGCGAATACATGAATACACTTGAAGAAAAAGGCATCTCCTGCAATATTGCTTCTTTTGTTGGTGCTGGGACTGTTCGCCAATATGTGATCGGTGAAGACGATAAAGCTCCCACCGATCAACAACTCGATAGCATGAAAATTTTGGTAGATACTGCCATGAGAGAAGGCGCTCTTGGAGTGACCTGTGCGTTGATCTATCCTCCGGATAATTTTGCAAAAACAGATGAACTCATTGCGCTTTGCAAAGAAGCATCAAAATATGGTGGCTCTTATATCAGCCATATTCGCAGTGAGGGAAATAAGTTGATTGAAGCTATTAATGAAATTATCACTATTGCTAAAGAAGCAAATATACCTGTTGAGATCTGCCACCTGAAAGCCGCCGGAAAAAGCAACTGGAATAAAATAGATTCCGTAATAAAAATTGTTGAAGCAGCAAGAAAAGACGGAATTGATATTACCGCCGATATGTACACCTATACTGCCGGAGCAACTGGTTTGACATCCTGCTTTCCTCCTTCTTTGCAGGATGGTGGATTTGGAAAACTTTGGGAGCGGCTTCATGATCCTTCGATAAGAGAACAAATGAAAATCGCCATGAACACCGATGCTGCCGATTGGGAAAATTTATATTTCGGCTCCGGCGGCCCGGAAAATGTTTTATTGCTCAGCTTCAAACAGGATTCATTAAAAAAATTTACCGGTAAAACATTAGCTGAAGTAGCTGCAATTCGAAATAAAAGCCCGGAAGAAACAGCGATGGACCTGATCGTTGAAGACAGCACAAGAGTGGGTGTTGCTTATTTCCTGATGGATGACAATAATTTAAAGAAACAAGTTGTCCTTCCCTGGGTGAGTTTTGGAAGCGATGAAGCATCTTATACAAACTCCGGAGTTTTTCTGAAATCAAATGCCCATCCGAGAGCTTATGGGAATTTTGCAAGAGTGATCGGAAAATATGTAAGAGATGAAAAACTCATGTCGTTACAACTCGCCATTTATAAATTGGCAAAGCTTCCTGCGACACATTTAAAATTGAAAAAGCGGGGTGAATTGAAAGTTGGTAATTATGCAGACATAGTAATTTTTGATCCGGCTGCTGTACAGGACCATGCCACGTATGCGCAACCACATCAATATTCAACCGGAGTGATCGACGTTTTTGTAAATGGAGTGCAGGTGTTAAAAGATGGCGAGCATACCGGGGCAAAATCCGGAAGGTTTTTGAAAGGGCCGGGATTTGGAAATGTAAAATGAAAAATATGTTTATGGCTTTTGCTATTGATTCCTAAAATTTTAGAACGTCAAATCTTTGTTTAAACGTTCGACCCAAAAATTGGAGAATGAGAAATTGTTACCATTAAAATTGTAATCAATAAAATTAATCATTAGCAAGCCTATAATTTTTTTGGTTTTTTTAAAAAAAAATTTTCTCATAACTAGTCTCAACAATCCAATTGCCCTTATATCGCCGAATGTAATAGCTTTCGTATACATATAATGGCGTTGCAGTTGCTACATGTGGGCAAAAATTACAACTGTCCAAAGAACTGAATATTTTAAAATCTTATTTTCTGAATCATAGCTTACCTCTCCTTTATAATAATAAAATCCACCTTTAGTTTTTGAAAATGTTTTAACCCCATTCTGTATATAAAAAGGTGTTTTAATGATTGTTGCCGAAGAGCCCTTAACGGAAATAATTATTTCATGAAACCACTCCATATTTTTGTTATCAATATTCCCGAAAGGTTTACTTACCCCCGGCCAAAGATTATTGTCTGACAATACAGACATAGCCTCAGCTCCATTATAATACCCTCTTGAAAGTTTATGGGAACAAGAAATAAAGGTCATTGAACAAGCAATTACTGCTGCTGTTAAATACATTTTCCCATTTATTCACGCACCTTAATATCCTTAATAATAGCATTTTTATAAAAATTATAAACGGCAGTAGTCCATCCACCTCCATTATTGAAATTATACAAAGACAAAGATTGATTCATATTTAAATAAGTTTGCCAGTAGATTTCCAAACATGGGTAAGTTAAATACATTTCATCTTCGGTTTGTGGAAAATAAAAGGCAAAAGAGGTTGATGTTTCTTTATTTTTATCATAATGAATTGCAGCAAAAGGACTAAAGAATTTAACTTGAATCTGTAAAGTATCAAGCAGGGTTGAAAAAGGTTGTCCTATGTAATTAGCCTTATTTGCAACGATTGTTTGCAAATAAGTTAATGTATCTGGCACACCTGTTTGTGCATCGCTGTTTTTTGTACCCATTACCAGCACAACAACCGATATAAAAAATACTCTTTTCATTATTTTATATTTTACAAATTTAAAAAATTAAAGACAGTCTTGCGTGTAGGTTTTTTTCTTTGGTTTATTGGGATCAGGAATAATCGTGTCTACAACAATAGGTTTAAAATTCCCATTGGAATCTTTTTTATTTAAGGTTATCCCCACATTAAACTGATTAAGTACTGCAGCCATTGCCATTTCGTAAGCGAGATTTCTTTGCGTGGCAGTATCGTAATTTTTATATTTTTTTTCAAAATATTTATATGCATCTTTAAACGCTTTTCCAATATCCGAATCTTCTTTCCAACCACTTGTAGCAGTGTCCAAATACACACTCTTTGTATTAAAAAATAAGGATGCCTTACTGTAATCAGTGATGGTAATAGCATGCTGGCTACTATCTGAAGCAAAGACAAAACTGCCTTCAAAATGAGAGTCGCTATTCATTCTGCTGTCTAATAAGCTATATATATCTGCAGCTGACTGGGCGGTATATCCATTGGGCGGATGGGTATGCAACGCTGCTGCCCATACATACAAATATGGAATAGCAGCTGTTATGTCAATGTGATTAGTACTTCCTGTTTGTACATTATCGGATTTATATATAGCCGTAAAAGTCGTATCTGTTTTGTCATAAGGATTAACGCTAAATTTCTGATAAATGGGAAACCCTTTTTCTAACGAGTCGGTCGCAAGGTCAGGAATTGTATTTAGCACCGAATCTGCTTTGCTTAATGCGAAAATTGAATCCATTTTTTTTGCTGCATTTTGGGCGGTTGTACAGGGGTCTTCATTAGATGACGAATTACCTCCATCATCTGGCGCCGGTTGCCAGCCTGGATCACCGCCACAGGGCTTCACTACTTCTCCTCTTGGTTGTACTGCGCCTCCACCAGAACAGGGATCATCCCAGCCACTGCCCGGATCACCTGTTCCTCCACCACCTCCACCACTCCCGGGGTCTGTTGGTGGCGGGGGCGGCGCTCCTCCACCTCCATCATCAATGTAATAAGTAGTACATTCTTCCCATTCAAAGGTTTCTTCACAGCAATCATCTGTCCCAATTTTATTGAACGAAGAACCTTTAAAAGCTTTAAGACACGGCTGAACACATATTGAATACGTGTTACATACTTCAAAGGATATCAACTCCTGTTTATTACCAACTCTTTTTCCATTCTCTTTTAATGTCCCAATAACCAGAATGGAATCCACATTTAACTCCAGATTTTTTATCGATTCTTTTTCTGATGCCGACAGCAAGTTTTTGTCTGTAATCCGAAACTGTTTTATATTAAATACCATTTTATCAAATAAAGTGAAAATGTGAAAAACGTCTCTTGCATTCCACTTTTCTGGATTTACAGTTGTATCAAATCCATACGCTGCATATTGCCAGTCATATAAAAAACGAAATGTGGTGTCTGAAGGTTTCATGTTAATGATCAGCGCTGCATTCACATTTTCTTCCGAATCTCTTGCAAAAGGAATGTAAACTACATTAACCGAGTCGGCGGATGAACCCTTCGCAGCATATAATTTTGAAAACAGCATGGATTTATCCCAATACGGGAAACCGATCCTCTTAGTAAGGCTGTTTAAAAAATTGTATTTTTCATTCTGGTGTTTCACAAAATTTTCAGCAGCGGTAATAACAGGATCAGAAGAGCAATGCCCTGTAAAAAATTTTATTGTCAGTTCATTAGCTTTTGCTTCTTCAGCTTGCTGGCTGATCTTTCTGCAGGAAATAACTATTGTTACAAGAATAATACTACAGATAAATAAAACGGAGCTGATGATAAACAGCCGGAAGCTGGTAATGAATTTTCTCATGCGGTTTAGGTCTTTGGTACCCGCAAAATAAGGTGTTCGATCAACACCGGCAATACCACTTTTAGTGGTATGCACTACTGAAAAGGCGTAATCTGGTCTTTTAAAATCTTAGACATTGTGTATCACGAGAAATGAATTGGTATTTTTGTAAATGGAGTGCAGGTGTTAAAAGATGGTGAGCATACCGGGTCAAAATCCGGAAGGTTTTTGAAAGGGCCGGGATTTGCAAATGCAAAATGAAAAATTTAAAATGGAAATAAAAATCCGAAGGGCTGTCAAAGAAGATTGTCCAAGATTATTAGAATTAGTTCATGAATTGGCAGAATATGAAAGAGCGCCGCAGGAAGTGACAGTAACATTAGAACATTTTACTGAAAGTGGCTTTGGGAAAAATCCTGTATGGTGGGCTTTTGTTGCCGAAACTGAAAATGAGATCGTTGGTTTTGCACTCTATTACATCCGTTACTCCACCTGGAAAGGACAAGCCATATACCTGGAAGATATTTTAGTAACACAGAAAATGCGTGGTAAAGGGATCGGAAAACTTTTATTCGACCAATTAATTGAAGAAGCTAAAGAGAAAAAATTCAATCGTATTATCTGGCAGGTCTTAGAATGGAACGAGCCTGCAATAAATTTTTATAAAAAATACAATGCAAAGTTTGATAGTGAATGGCTAAACTGTTCAATTGATGTTTAATCAATCAATTCACGCCGTTAGTTGTAACTGATCTGTCAATTTTCCCGATCAACCCCTGCAATACTTTTCCGGGACCTACTTCTGTGAATTGTGTAGCTCCGTCAGCGATCATCGCCTGTACAATTTGTGTCCAGCGAACTGCGCCGGTAAGTTGATCAATGAGATTTTGTTTGATCTCATCTTTATCCATCACTGCTTTGGCAACTACATTCTGATAAACCGGGCAAGCAGGAATATGAAAACTGGTAAGATCAATAGCAGATTTCAATTCTGTTTTTGCCGGCTCCATCAATGGAGAATGAAAGGCCCCGCCCACCGGAAGGATCATCGCTCTTTTTGCGCCGGCTGCTTTCATTTTTTCACAGGCGATCTCCACTCCTTTCACAGAACCACTGATCACTAATTGACCCGGACAGTTATAATTTGCCGGAACAACGATCTCACCAGTTTCTTGCTGCACATCATTGCAAATTTGTTCCACTTTATCATCCGCCAATGCCAATACTGCGGCCATAGTAGAAGGTTGCATTTCGCAAGCCCGCTGCATTGCCTGCGCCCGGATAGAAACCAGTTTCAAACCATCTTCAAAACTTAATGTTTCATTTACTACCAATGCTGAAAATTCACCGAGTGAATGTCCGGCTACCATATCGGGTTTAGCATTTTCAATGCTGCGATACGCAATGATTGAATGTAAAAAAACTGCAGGCTGGGTGACTTTCGTTTGTTTCAGGTCTTCTTCCGAACCATTAAACATGATATCGGAAATTCGAAAGCCGAGTATTTCATTTGCCTGTTCAAATAATTTTTTTGCAAACGCACTCGTTTCGTAATGCTCTTTTCCCATTCCCGGGAACTGAGAACCCTGGCCGGGAAAAACAAAGCCATGTTTCATAAATCATGAATTAATGAAAACAAAAATGCTACAAAGAGTTTAATTAGAAAAATCTTTGTAGCACATTAAAAAAGAGGCTGTTTGTCAATATAATTTTGCAGAGATAAGTTTCAGGAACTCACTTCTTGTGGCATTTTTCATGAACTCACCATCAAAGGCTGAAGTTGTCGTAACAGAATTTTGTTTTTGAACGCCCCGCATCATCATGCAGAGATGCTGCGCTTCTATGACCACTGCTACTCCGATCGGGTTCAATGTTTCTTTGATAGCATTCATGATCTGAACGGTCAGCCGCTCCTGCACCTGCAACCTGCGTGCATACACATCCACCACTCTTGCGATCTTACTCAAACCGGTGATCCATCCATTCGGAATATAGGCTATATGTGCTTTTCCAATGAACGGAAGCATGTGATGTTCGCACATACTATACAACTCAATATCTTTAACGAGGATCATCTCATTCACTTCCTCATGAAACATAGCCGAACTAATGATGGCTTTGGCATCAAGATGATATCCCTGTGTCAGGTATTGCATCGCTTTGGCAAGTCGTTCCGGTGTTTTTTTCAATCCCTCCCGTTCGGGATCTTCACCCAATAAATCGAGAATGTCCCGGTAGTTTTCGATCAATCCTGAAGTGATCTTGTCTTCAAACTGCTCAATTTTTTTATACGACATAACTTCTATTTAAATTTCTAAAAAAAATTCTTCAAAGTCATCATCAAACGGACGGATATTCCACAAAATTTCTTGGTGTTTCATAAAGCCGGATATGCAGATCCATTTTTTTGTCAATATGGGGCCGCAATAATTTATAAATGACTATAACAATATTTTCGGCCGTTGGGTTCAGATTTTTAAATTCTTTTGTGTCAAGGTTCAGGTTTTTATGATCAAAACGCTGATGTATTTCCCGCTTTATCAGATCTGACAAAGCCTTCATGTCCATAACATAGCCTGTCTTTTTGTTCACTTCGCCGGTCACTTTCACTTCCAGTTCATAATTATGACCGTGAAAATGCGGCCAGGAACATTTGCCAAAAACTTTTTCATTCGTTGCCTCATCCCAGTCCGGATTGTATAAACGATGTGCCGCATTAAAATGTTCACTCCGGATCACAGAAACTTTTTTTCCCATATCAATGATTTAATAAAATTACTTTTTGCTTACTGCCGGTTTTGTCTGTTACATGACAGTTTCAAAAATCCAGTTGCTCATTCTCCAAAATATTCTACATAGATACGTGGCGTTTCATACAATTTGATGCAATGCAGCTGAACATTAACCGGCAAATGCGGCTGCAACTGTTTCCAGATGCCTACAGCCAGGTTTTCCGTACTGCACATTTTCCCTTTCATAAAATCCACATCAAGGTTTAGGTTACGATGATCCACTTTTTCTATCACCTGCTCTTTGATGATCGTACTTAGTTTTTTTACATCCATCAGGAAACCAGTACCATTGTCGGGCTGCCCTTTTACAGTAACATATAGATCATAATTATGTCCATGCCAGTTCTCATTGGCACATTGCCCAAAAACCTCTTCATTTTTTTCATGGCTCCATTCCGGGTTATATAAACGGTGTGCCGCATTAAAATGTTCTGATCTTGTCAGGTAAACCATTGTGAAAATACTTTTACAAAATTGAGAACTGCAAATGTAAATCAATTCGGGCTGCTGGTCTATGAGCGGTTTTATCTGTGGCTCAACACAACAATTAGCGCTTACCTT
>DASZPW010000483.1:0-2806 GCA_035550155.1 Chitinophagaceae bacterium
ATGAGTTTGAAAAACTCCATCCTGATCTTGAGCCGGCTATCAAATCCTTGCTGAGAGCATACGAAGGAATTTTTGATCATGAAGTTCCTATCTCAGAATTGGTTCTTACTGGTTTGATCAAAAAAGATCCGGAGGAAGTAAAAAAACAATTACAGGAATTGCATCAGTTCGGTATCATTTTCTATCGTCCTCAGAAAGACAGCCCGCAATTATTCTTGCTACGCAATCGCATCAAGATCGATGATCTTACGATAAACATGGATGCGTACAATCGCAGGAAAGAAAAATTCCGGGTACGCTGCAAAGAACTGATCCGTTTTGTACAGGAAAAAACAGGTTGCCGCAGCCGGATGATCGCTTCATATTTTGGTGATACGTCACTAAACCGCTGCGGAGTTTGCGATAATTGCCTCCGGTTAAAAGCAACAGAAATAAGTAAAGAAGAATTTGAAAGTCTCCATCACCGCATCATCAATACGGTAAAGTATGAACCGATGCACACCCGTGAATTATTGGAAAAACTCAACGGCGTTAAAAAAGAAAAAGCCTGGAAAGTGATTGAATTTCTCCAGGCTGAAAATAAGATTGATATGGATAAAGATGGGTTTGTGAGAATTAAATAATAATTATCCTGCCATTCTTTACCGGGTTTAAAATAATTCTGAAAGATCTTTCATTTATTGAGTGCTATCCGCTGCATTATTTAATACATCATCTTTAAGTCCCAGATCTGCAGGTGTGAGGTTCCTCTCTTTCATTGCTCTTTTCTCGCATACCTTACATAATTCCGATTCTCCATTCTTTTCAAATGAGTCTTTAATTGTTCCACTATGGACATCAGTCCTGCCTTTTATGTATTGACAATCCTGGTAAATATGATATTTATGTTTACTGTCCTTTTTTTCAGCGGAGCCACCTAACCAATAAACTGCATTAGCCCCGGGCGCCAATTTATTTAATACGGTATTTTGTTCATTGATCTCCTTTGTGTATTTTTCTATAGAAGGCGGATTAAAATCAATTCCTGTGATACCTGCGATCAGCATAGCTATGACAGCAATGACGCCTGCAATGCCTTTGGTTTTTTTATCGATGTCTTTGTTCATGAAAATGGCGATGACCAAAGGCAAAAAAGCCAAAACGCCAAGTATTGCCCCAAGTTGATTTTGAATAAAGAACTTCACTTTATCTTTTTCTGATGCGGGATCAAGCCGGTTAGCTTTCTTCCATAACATGGAGCCGGTGATAGCCAGTATCAGGATAACTACAATTGCTACGATCAGCCAAACCAATGTTTCATTATGGATCAATTTGAAAATGGCGAAAATTTCTCCGGCAATGGCAACTACCCATGCTAAAATGGCAAAAAGGCGCAATTGCTTTGCTTTTGCTTTGCTTTCTTCGCTTGCAACGAAAACTTTTTGTTCAGCCATAAAAAATGTTTTAAAAGATTATTTGCATAAAGATCTGTTTTCACCGGCCAATACTAATCAGTTACCAATTTAAGATATTAATGCAAATAATAATTTCCGGGGTAACCTTTTTTTGAAAAGACCGGTTGCGATCACAGTTCCTCTTCTCTTTCCAGCATCAATATCGCTCCCTGAGGTACAATGAAATACTTTTCCTGTTCATACATCACTTCAGTAGCGCCGCTGACTAAAAAGATGGCGAGATCACCTTCCTTTGCCTGCAGCGGAAGATATTTTACCTGCTCTTCTTCAGTTTTCCAGGGTTCATTTTCCACAGGAATCGGAATGGCATAACCAGGGCCGGTTTTGATCACATAACCCTGCTGCACTTTTTCTTTTTCTTGTACGCCGGGCGGCAGGTACAGGCCACTTGCAGTTCTTTCATCGGGTTTGGTGGGCTTGATCAAAACCCGGTCTCCAACAACAATCAGTTTTTTCAGCCGGTTATCCGGTGTAAGATGTATTGACATAATCAGGAATTAAAAAAACAAAAGTAACTAAATGACGATATTCGTTTTTATGCCACTCTTAACAAAAAATTACGCACCGGAACTTATTTCCTGCAAATGATTTAATTTTATTTGTTTCCTTTGTCACCGATGCCGGCATCGTTAATAAAAAGGATAGCGACCGAAACAAATATATAATCATAAACCCCTCAATCATGGAAGGAAAGAAACATAAGATCTTACTTTGCGAAGATGATCCGAACCTTGGAAGTGTATTAAAAAATTACCTGGAACTGAATGATTACGATGTAACACTGGAACGGGATGGCCGGCTGGGCCTTGCTGCTTTTCAGCGGGAAAAATTTGAATTGTGCCTGCTGGATGTGATGATGCCGAATATGGATGGCTTCACCCTGGCAGAAGAAATCCGTGATGTAGATCCGGATATTCCGCTATTCTTCCTGAGCGCTAAAACAATGAAAGAAGACATTATCCAGGGCTATAAACTCGGTGCTGACGATTATATCACCAAGCCTTTTGACAGTGAAGTGCTGCTGCTGAAGATCAAAGCGATCATGAAACGGAATGAAGAACTGAACAAAGAAAGTGAGAATAAAGAATTCAATTTGGCCAGCTATCATTTCAATCCTAAACTTCGGCAATTAGTTCATAACGGAATTACTCAAACATTGTCACCTAAAGAAAACGAATTGCTGAAATTACTGGCTGAACATCTTAACGATCTGCTGCCGAGAGAGCAGGCATTGAAAAAGATCTGGGGCAGTGACACCTATTTCAACGGACGCAGCATGGATGTGTATATTGCTAAACTGAGAAAGTATTTAAAAGACGATCCTAAGATTGAAATTGTGAATATTCATGGCA
>DASZPW010000484.1:0-6443 GCA_035550155.1 Chitinophagaceae bacterium
CAGGTAAGAGCGATACTTCCCTGCGTGTGCCCATTCGTCCGTTTCTCCGTAAGAAATATAAAGAACTCTCGGCTTTTTCTTTTTTAAATATTCCATGGCGGAATAATGCGTGAATACATCGAGGCATTCACCATTAAGCCAGGGTTTGTAGCCATCTGTCCGCATGGCATTGATCAGTTGTTCATTCGCTGTTGGATTTTTTCCTCCTACGGAATCAAATGCCGAAAAAACAGGAATGCCGCTACGCTGTTCATTTAGTATGCGATCAAAAGCATCCCAGGCACCAAACGCTGCTACCTTTCCTTTGAATTTTGGCTGGTGATTCAAAAATTCCAGTACAGTTACATTTGGATTAGCCTTATATCCATTACTGTTGACAGCGGTATCAGGATAACCGGTAAAAATCTCATTGTATCCGGGATACGAAAACCAATAGGGATTGGCATTATCCACGTTATTGTTGTAGTGCCTGTTTCCATAGATCTGTCCATGAGCTTCTATAGTGCTCCATAAAAAAGGCATCAACAATTTTCTTCTTTCCTGTACATCATCATTCCAATATGTTTTAAAAATATAATCACTGTCGTGTTCATTGTACTTTGGATTATCCGCAATCACAGAATCCATCCCTTCGAAGACCTCATGCCAGCGATACCCATCAGTAGTAATGATGATGAGATTTTCAATTTTGTTTTGGGCAAAGCTCTTGTTTTGAAATACTGCTATGAAGAGAATAATAAAAACAAAACAAACTTTTTTCATGAATTATTTTTTATATAGAGTTTGGAAAATAAAAACAAAATAAACTGAAGCTGACGGTACAAAAAATTTTATTTCATTATCTATTCTTTAATTGATATTACAATTTCCGGATCTTGATATTTTTGAACCATAGCTCACTGCCATGATCCTGCAGGCAGATATAACCTGTTTTTGCCATACCATAACCCGGTGCATCTTTCCATTTGCCAGCTGCTTTTCTTTTATACCAGTCATCGGTCCAAGCATCGAACTCCAGCACTTTTATTCCATTGAGCCAATATTCCCGATGTGCACCTTTCACAATAATTTTTGATACATTATATTGACCCACCGGCTTAGTGGGCCTTGATGTTGTAGTGTACATCGCATAATCTGCCGCAGTGTTTTGCCAGGGTTCCAGCTTTTCGGGAAATCCAATATCATCAATCAGTTGATATTCGGGTCCGCTCAGGTAAGATGCATCATAATCTTCGGTAACATGATACAAAATGCCGCTATTCCCCTGTGGCGAAATTTTCCATTCGACAGATAATTCGAAATCGCTGTATTGATCCGTGGTAATGATATCGGCTCGTTTATCACTTTTATCCGTAGCACTTCCTTTACAATACAGGTTCCCATCTTTCACCATCCAGGAATTGGCAGGCCTGTTTTTATACATTCTCCATCCATTCAAAGTTTTTCCGTCGAACAAGAGTTTCCAGCCGGCTTTCTTTTCCGCTACTGTCAGAGTATTATCTCTTTGCTGCGAAAAAGACAAAAAAGAAAAGCAAGTAAGAATGATAAATAGAATTGATTTTCTCATATAGAAAAATTGATAATTATAAAGAATTAAATCGTTGATCCGTTATAATAATTTCAAATTGACCGGATCCCATCGTATCGGTTTTTCACTAAAATAACTGTCGTTGCAAAGCAATGCAGGCGCTGCCGCCCGATAACCAAACAATGCGTCTTCAACTACATTTTTCTTTTCCCGGATTGCGGTGAAGAAATTATAAAAATGATCAAAGTGAGCGCCTTTATATCCGTCTTCGGCTTTGAAAACAGTTGCATCAGGTTGAATCATCGTTTTTCTTTCATAATTAGATGTACTATTTTCTTTTTTCAGTTTAGTCGCCAGTAATGGATCATCTGCCGGAGCATATGCCTTATTATGAAACAAAGTGACCTTATCCCATTCCACATTCATACTTCCTTCACTCCCCACCAATCGCAAATAAGTATTATCTCCGGTGCCATCTACAAAATTTACCCGAAGTGATAAGTTGAACGGCGGATGCTCTGCAGTTTCTGCATAATCAAACATACCTAATAAAATATCCGGCACTTCTCTTCCATCTTTCCAATAGCGCAGTCCACCCATTGCCACGATTTTTTGCGGCCCTTTGGAATTGGTAATAAAATGAAGACTTGAAAAAAGATGAACAAAAAGATCTCCTGAAACACCTGTACCATAATCACGATAGCAGCGCCAGCGGAAAAAACGTTTGGCATCAAATGAACGATCAGGATACTTATGCAAAAACATTTTCCAATCCACTGTTTTTTCTGATGCATCTTCGGGAATAGTATATTGCCATGCCCCATTCGGAGAATTGCGGGCCCAAAAACCTTCTGCATAATTTAATTTTCCGATAGCGCCGGCTGCAAGCAATTCTTTTGCTTTTTCATTTCCCAACGAACTCATTCCCTGGCTTCCTACCTGGAATACAACCTGATTTTTATTCTGTGCACTTACTACTTCCGACCCCTCTGTAATATCATGCACCATTGGCTTTTCACAATACACAGATTTTTTATTGTTCATCGCTTCTACGGAAATGTCTTTATGCCAATGATCAGGCGTAGCGACAATCACTGCATCAATATCTTTTCGCTGTAATAACTCCCTGTAATCTTTTGTGGTAAAAATATCATTGCCATAATTTTTTTTTGCATCGGCAAGGCGGCCATCGTACAGATCGCAAGCGGCAATTAGCTTAACTCCGGGAACAGTAATCGCAGTGTTTGCATCCGCTGTTCCCATGCCACCAGCACCTATCAGTCCGATCTGAATATTGTCGTTGGGACTGATGTACTTTTTCAGTTCCATCAATCGCTCATTTTTTTGAGAATAATAAGCAGCAGAGGCTTTGAGTATCTCCGGAGCTAAAGTGGCGCCTGCAATACCTGCAGTGATCTTTTGCAGAAATCGTTTACGGGATGAATGATGAGACATATGCACTAATTTATTAAAAGATGATCGGTTACTATGATACAAGTTGATCATTGATCCTTGATTGATCTGAAAACAATGGTACTCCCTTTTGACATTGTAACGGATGCAAAATCATTTTCCACTTTCACCTCTGCAGGTTTCACTCCTTTCACTGACCATTTCTTAAAAGGTAATTTAAGCATTAATTCACCACCCGCCTTACTATTAATAATTATTTCGCTCACATTCCCGTTTTCTTTTTTAGCCGATACTAAAAAAGCTCCTTCTGTCCTGAATGTTTTGAAGGAAACATTGAGCCAGCTATCGGGTACAGCCGGAAAAACTTCTATATAGCCATGATCACTTTGTATCAACATTTCCTGGATCCCTCTTGCAAATGCAAAATTTCCTTCCAATGTAAATGGCCGATACGTAAAAGATGAGTATTGCCCGCCTTTTTGATCGCCATTCAAATGAAAACTATTGATCGAACAAAAATTAGTGGCGAATTCACGAAGCATTGCTGCCGCTTTATTTCCATTTTTGGCTTGTGCATAAATACAACCCATCCAGCTAAATGAATAACCACACCAGTTGCGGGTTCCTTTTTCTTCGATCCAATGTATTGATTTATCAATAATGTCTTTTTCTTTCGGATCATCAACATTTAAAATTTCCAGAGGATAAATCGCCATGTAAGGAGACATGTGCCTGTGTGATTCTTCAAGATCCTGGCCGGGTGCAACAGTCAAACCTGTTTCATTAATATTCAGATCAGGATATTTTTTTTCATCTGAAAAAATTCTCTTCGCTTGACCGCTATTCTCTTTTTTTAAAATTTCTCCGAGCTTCTGATAGAAATAATGCATCAGCGCCAGGTCATAATTGCTGAAATTGCTATACCAGGCCTTAATGCTGTTATCGTGATATTCAGGAGAAGAACTTAATGGAAGTTTAAATTTCCCGGTTACAGAATCCGGTAACCTGATACCTGATAAAAACTTTTCTGCTTCATGAAAATAAGGAAGACATTTTTCTCTTAAGAATTTTTCATCCATAGAATATTTCCACTGCCAATAGAAGTTCTGGGATAACCATGCCACCGTTGTTGGGCTCATTGAATATTGTATCCAACCTCCCATAGGTTTTCCGCTGATGGTGGTGACACCCGGCACATTCAAACCATCTACATTAAAATATTGTTTTGTCCACTTTTCATTTTCCTCCTTTACATTCCAAAGCCAATTAGTAAACCCCGCTGTCAAGTCCAAATGATTGGAAATATATCCTGGCCAGTAACTTAATTCTGTATTAAGATCATGATGAAAATCGCCCTTCCATGGTGGAAGATTTCCATTGTCCGCCGTCCATATTGCTTGTAGAGAAATTGGCGGTGTGTTGCTTCTTGCTACACAACCGAACTTGTACATCTCAAGATAATATTGCCGTTCTAAAATTGAATCGGGCAATGAAATGGAAGAGCGACTCCAGTAATCCCGCCACCAACGGATATGATCTGCTTTTGTTGTATCGGTTGATTCGGGTACCAGTTGTTTGTTGTGTGGATCGTTTTTTATTATTTGCCAAAAACCCCTGATCTCATTGTTGGAATAGTGCCAACGAACAGTTACAGTGTAAGACATTCCATTATAACAAGGTTGTTGGTATTGTAAAAAAATTTTTTCTCTGAAAATTTTTCCTTTTTGATAACCGAGTCGTTCCAGTCCCTGGCCTTCTACAGAATTGCCCTGCATTCCTTCATTTCCTGAATTATATGGCGGAGAGATCAGATCAATATTCAATGCTTTTTTTACATTCCGAAAAATAAAAACTCCATTATTAGATTCAGCACAGATATAAGTTGCCAATTCAGCTCCGCTATCCCAGCGAATTTTGCAGATCGCTTTTTCGATATCCAATTCATTGGAAACAACTTTGCCCAACGAACTCATGTCAAATTCCAATGCGGCGCCTGGTATCTTGGTTGGTGCCGGATATTTTTCATACGGTTCATCCCCTGATTTCTGAACGGAATCGTATTGATTCAATTTCACTTTTTCAGCTACCCATTTGAAAGTTAACTGATCGATCTCCGGCATGGGGCGATCATCCCAAAGATCCGCCCGATCCAGCGACATGCGTAGTTTATCATCTTTTTGCCAGATCAATGCGCCGATCAATCCATTACCCAATGGTATTGCCTCATCCCATCGTTTTGCAAGAGAATCAAAATGCAGATTATACCTTGAGAGAGATTGTGCATACAATGATGCTGACAAAATGAAAAAACAGAAATATAAAATAATTTGTCTCATTGTATGATGATCCATGTGTATAATTCTGCTTTGATTGTTACTGTGATCTCCGTTTCATAGTTCCGGCTCAATCGCTGAGCCATGATCCTTCCGTTTTCAAAGATAATTTTAGCAACATCTTTCAATCCTGTATAATACAAAGGCACTTTAATAGTTCGGGTAATATCTTTTTTTAAAGGATTAAAAAGCATCAACAATCCTTTTTCTTTAAGTTGTGGATTCACATGAAGCCAGCCATCCCAATCTCTTCCATCAGCTCTCCTGAGATGAATGATATCTGAATTCAAAATATCACGATGCAATTTGTACCAGTTGATCACTTTGATCACTGTTTGTTTCGTTTCTTCCGTATCATATAATCTCGGTCCACGGTAACAAGCCTGCACACCGGCGCCATAATATTGTACCATCAATTGTTCATAATCTTTCAAGTGATCATGCAGTGGTTCCAGGATCGCTTCAGGTCCACCACCCTGGTATTTTGTAAGAGGAACAAATCCCCAACCCATCGAAGGAGTTTTTTCCCAGGTACCATCATAAATATTTTGTCGATTCAAAATTTTTTGATCTTCTCTCGGCAATGAAAAATTTACTTCACGGTAACCAATGCCTGTTTTATTGGTTCCATCCAGAAAATACCAATCAGGCGCATTGATATAAACGCCTCTTTCATTGAGCCAGTGGTACAATTCTTTCTGAATTTCCATCTGTCGCCATTGCGAATCATCCAAACCTTTATGCCCCGGATGCGTTGTGGAGGCACAAAGATCGCCGGGGTAAGGGCCATCATTTTCCCAAAGATTAAAACCGGTTTGAGAAAAAAAGTATTTGATCTTATCCCGGTAAGCCAGTCCCCATTTACTTCCAAAGCAAGGAGCATTTCCAAAAAATGCGCCACCGGGCTTTCCTGTTTTTGGATCAATCACATCATCCTCATCACTTATTCGCCTCGAACTGAACAATGAATAACCGCCGATCATGATTCCCTTCGAATGAGCATAATCCGCTAACTTTTTCCACCGCTGAATATTGGCAAAAGAAGTGTCTTCCATATTCAGATGACTTCCGAAACTGAGAATGAGAGCTTCATAACCCGTAGCAGCGCATTGATCAATGGCATTGACGACTTCTGCATCATTCTTACTCACCAAATGCATGAAGATGGG
>DASZPW010000485.1:0-2464 GCA_035550155.1 Chitinophagaceae bacterium
TTGGGATATGCATTAGCAACAACGGAGATCAGTCCTTCTGCACCTGCTGCGATCATTTGCAAAGTGATAGGATCATCCCCACTCAGTACCATGAAATCAGCGGGTTTGTTTTTGATGATATAATTGATCTGTGCAAAATCACCACTGGCTTCTTTGGTGGCAAAAATGTTTTTACATTCTTTCGCAGTCCGCACCTGCGTTTCTCCTGTCACATTCATCCCGGTTCGGGAAGGAACGTTATACATGATGATCGGAAGCGGAGCCACAGCATCCAAAGATTTGAAATGCTGAAACAATCCTTCCTGGTTTGGTTTATTATAATAAGGAGAAACAGAAAGGATCGCATCATATCCTTTCAGATCAAAAGTTTTGAAACCTTCGATCACTTCATGTGTATCGTTACCACCAATACCAGCACATAATGCTACACGACCTGCATTGATTGTATTTACGAAAGAAAATACTTCCTGCTTTTCTTTTCCATGTATCGTAGCGCTTTCACCGGTAGTACCCAGTACAACTAAATATTCGCACTTGCCATTGATGATGTGATTAATAACTTTTTCAAATGAGGCCCAGTCAATGGAACCATCCTGTAAAAACGGAGTGACGATCGCTACTCCAGTACCACGAAATTTTTCTCTGAGAGACATATGGAAATTAAAAATTAAAAAGTCAAAATAATTACCCTAAGCTGAAAGATGCGAACTCCCGACTTCTGACTCCTGATTACTGATTCACTTCTCAGCTCATCTCTTCCCAAAATCCCATTCTGCCAAATTTTTCAATACGCTGGTCAATTCTTTTTTCGTGAGGAATTTGTTTTAATTCCCTGATGACCGGCACCAGGTGAGTTTTTAAAATTTGAGCCGCCTCATTATAATCCCAATGAGCGCCACCCAATGGTTCGGGAATGATGCCGTCGATCAATCCAAAACCCAACATCTCATTTGCAGTCAACCGCAATTGTTCTGCTGCCACTTCTTTCTTGTCCCAGCTGCGCCACAAAATGGAAGAACAACTTTCAGGAGAGATCACCGAGTACCAGGTATTTTCCATCATGAACACACGGTCACCTACTCCAATCCCTAAGGCACCACCACTGGCACCTTCGCCAATGATCACACATATCACAGGTACTTTCAGCCGGATCATTTCATAAATATTTCGTGCAATTGCTTCCCCCTGTCCTCTTTCTTCTGCTTCCAGCCCGGGATAGGCTCCCGGAGTATCTATCAATGTGATTATGGGTTTATCAAATTTTTCAGCAAGTTTCATAAGGCGCAAAGCCTTCCGGTAACCTTCAGGATTTGCCATTCCGAAATTTCGTATTTGCCGTGTCTTGGTATTTATTCCTTTTTGCTGGCCGATGATCATGACCGTTTCACCATCCAGCAAAGCAAAACCGCCCACCATGGCTTTATCATCCCTCACATTCCGGTCGCCAAATAACTCAACAAAATTGTTGGTCATTTTATCCACGTACTTAAGCGTATAAGGCCTGTCGGGGTGACGGCTTAATTGTACCCGTTGCCAGCTGCTGAGATTGCGGGTGATCTCTTTACGTTTTTCCAGAATACTCTCCTGCAATTTGCCGATAGCATCACTCATATCCACTTTGGTCTTTTCGGCAGTATGTTTCAGCTTCTCGATCTCATCAATCAGGTCTTTGATCGGCTTTTCAAAATCTAAAAACTGTCTGTTTGCATCGGTGGGCATAGGCTATTAAATGTGCGGCTAAATTAAGGATTAAATAACAATGAGAACTTTATGATAAAATCTGTGATCTCACGGAAATATGTATTCAAATCTTTTTGGCAAAAAACTGTCGCAGACCTATCTTTGCCGTCCCTGAATAAAAAACGAGGATCGGTAGTTCAGTTGGTTAGAATGCTGCCCTGTCACGGCAGAGGTCGCGGGTTCGAGTCCCGTCCGGTCCGCAAAATTCAAACCCGCAGCAGCGGGTTTTTTTTATGCCCTTTTACATTTATATAATCAAAAGTGAAATGGATAAAAGCTATTACAAAGGATTTAGTGAAAATCCTTTGATAAGATTGCAACAACATAACAATGGAGAAACTCCATCCACAAAACCCTTTATTCCATGGAAACTCGTTTACATTGAAGAACTGCCTTCTAAAAGCCACGCATTGAAACGTGAAAGAAATTTAAAGAAATATAGTAGGGAAAGATTGGAAAATCTATTCAACTCACCTAAGAATCTGTTGCACAAATTTATTTGAGTACCGTCATTAGTTGATGAGAATGCTGCCCTGTCATCCCTACTTTTACAGTAGGGACGGGTTCGAGTCCCGTCCGGTCCGCATAAAAATAGAAATGCCATGTATAATTATTTGCGTGGCATTTTTTATTTGTGATATCTCCAGATTTTTTAGTCCATTTTTCCAACTAAATATATTAGATAGGATACTAATAAAATTTCCGCAAAAAAAATTGCCTGCTT
>DASZPW010000486.1:0-13567 GCA_035550155.1 Chitinophagaceae bacterium
TCGGCAGAAAAAATATAGCGTTCATCGGGAGTGAGAAAAGTGGAATGCACATGGGCTTTTTCCTGTCGTTGTGCATTAACGCTTTTTCCATAATGCTGAATGACCTGGGCGACCGGCCCGATACTACCATCTTTTTGAATGGGAAGCGCTGACAAATTCCCCCCGGTATAATTGGCAACGATGGCCCAATTACCGTTTTTGTTAACCGATATGAAACAGGGATCTTCACCACCGCTTGACTGTTTATTAATAAAATGAAGCTGCCCGGTTTTTTTATTAAATGAAAAAGCGCTGACATCGCCCTGTTGTGCTGCGCCGTTTTCATTCACGGCATATACGTAGTTACCTCCATCAGCAATAGCGAGATAAGATGGGTTTTTTGATTTTGCAACACTTACAGGACTTGATTTTGCTGTGTTATCATTGAAATCATACACATAAATGCCCTCGCTTTTGCCATTGGTATATGTGCCGACAAACAAGTAATAGTCTTGTGCAGAGCAAAGGAAGGAAATGCTTAAAGTCAGGATTGAAAAAATACCTTTCATTTGAAATGAAATTTTTTTATTTCTGTATTGTCTGCGCTATTGGCAGCGAAACAGCTGTCATTAAATATAGGAGTAAATTTTTGAATGAACGTTCAATCAGCTGTTACGTTCAGATACAAGACAGCGACAAAAATATTTTTCTATCGTTCATTACAAGAAACAACTCAATCAGTAAAATCAGTTAATAGCCTGCAAAAACACTTCCATTTTAATTCCTACTTTTATCTTTACTATTAAATATTGATTCATGAAAAAGCTGCTATGTTTCTTGTTACTGTTTGCTTCATTATTTTCCTCTGCACAAAGAACGGATATAAAACTGCAACGACAACTGGAAGATGCAATAAAAGATTTTCATGGCGATATCGGGATTTATGTGAAGGACCTAAAGCATAATAAAATTGTCGCCATTAATGCCGATACTGTTTTTCCGACAGCAAGCATTGTAAAAATTTCCATACTTATCGGTATCATGGATAAGATCCAAAAAGGCGAATTGAATTATCATCAACGCCTGACTTACACCGATTCTCTTTATTATAATGAAGGCGACGATATTCTCTCCCGTTTCAAAGACAGTGCAACGATTGAACTAAGCAAAGTGATGATGCTGATGTTAACCATCAGCGATAATTGCGCAAGCCTGTGGCTGCAGGGACTGGCAGGTGGCGGGTTACGGATCAATTCAATTCTGGATAGTTTGGGTTATACATACACAAGAGTGAATAGCCGGACAAAGGGCAGGGAAGCCAACCGCTCCATGTACGGTTGGGGACAAACCACGCCACGGGAAATTGCTACGATCATGAACCAGATCGTTGATGGCAAGATCATGAGCAAAGAAGCCAGCGATAAAATGTTGCGGTTGTTAGGAAGGCAATATTGGGATGAAGAAGCGCTGAGCCAGATACCTGCCGGTGTTTTCGCTGCTGATAAAAATGGCGCCCTGGATGAAAACCGCAATGAAGTGGTATATGTCAACGGTAAAAAGAATCCCTACATCTTTTCCATTTTTACAAAGAATAATAAAGATACCAGTTGGAACTCCACTAATGAAGCCTGGGTGCTGACAAGAAAGATATCAGCCTTACTTTGGAAACATTTCAATTAAAAATGTAATGCTTAGAGTAAGTTCTTTTTCAGAGCAATTTCCTACAAGGGAATTGCTTCAATTAAAATTTATTTCCATTTCTTTCAATGTTCAGGATTGACCATTCTATTGTAAATTTGCCATCCAAATCTATTCTTCCATGACCCGTAAGCAGGAAATAATAAGTGATGTCGTCATCAAATTTGCAGGCGACAGTGGCGATGGTATGCAATTGACCGGAAGCCAGTTTACCAATAACACCGCTCTTCTTGGAATTGATCTTGCCACATTCCCGGATTTTCCGGCAGAGATCAGGGCTCCCCAGGGAACATTACCAGGCGTAAGTGGTTACCAGCTTCGTTTTTCCAGCAAGCCTATTTTTACTCCCGGCGATGCCTGTGACGTATTGGTTGCAATGAATGCAGCTGCATTGAAAACAAATCTGCGGCAATTAAAAAAGGGTGGAAAGATCATTGCCAATACCGATGGTTTTGATGCAAAGAATCTCCGGCTTGCCAATTATCCCGAAGGAATAAATCCATTAGAGGATGGTTCGTTGGGTAATTATGAACTGATCAAAGTAGATGTGACCAAAATGACCCGTGAGGCCCTGAAAGAATTCACCATGGGGATGAAAGAAAAAGACCGGGCCAAGAATATGTTCGTGTTGGGATTTTTGTATTGGATGTACAATCGTGACATGAGCAGCACTGTAAGTTTTCTGAAAGAAAAATTCGGGAAAAAAGATGAGATACTAAATAGTAATATCAAAGCCCTGCAGGCAGGATATAATTATGGAGATACTACGGAGACATTCACCACTACATATAAAGTGGAGAAGGCGAAGATGGAACCGGGAAACTATCGTTCCATCATGGGAAACCAGGCATTGGCTTATGGATTGATTGCAGCTTCGCAAAAAAGTGGTTTGCCTTTATTCCTTGGTTCATATCCTATCACACCTGCGTCAGATATTCTTCATGATTTAGCTAAGTATAAAAATTTTGGTGTTCGCACATTCCAGGCGGAAGATGAAATTGCTGCCATCAGTTCTGCGATCGGCGCTGCATACGGAGGTGCTTTAGGTGTAACGACCACCTCAGGTCCTGGTTTAGCATTAAAAGCCGAAGCAATGGGATTAGCAGTGATGCTGGAAATTCCATTAGTGATCTGTGATGTACAGAGAGGCGGCCCATCCACTGGTTTGCCAACGAAAACAGAACAAAGTGATCTGTTGCAGGCATATTATGGAAGAAATGGCGAATGCCCGATGCCTGTGGTAGCTGCTTCTACTCCCAGCGATTGCTTTGATGCCGTGTATGAAGCTGCAAGAATTTCGGTGCAACACATGACGCCGGTGATCTTTTTAAGTGATGGATATATTGCGAATGGCGCCGAGCCCTGGAAGTTTCCTTCATCTGCTGACCTGCAAGAAATAGAAGTAAGCTTCAAAAAAGATTTAGAAGAAGGGGAAGAAGTATTAATGCCTTATAAGAGAGATGACAAATATGTTCGTCCATGGGCCATACCGGGTACTCCAGGGTTGGAACATCGGATCGGTGGTTTGGAAAAGCAAGATGTTACAGGTAATGTGAGTTATGATCCCGACAACCATCAGCACATGGTAAAGATCCGCCAGGCAAAAGTGGACAAGATAGCAGATTATATTCCTGAACAAAAATTAGACAGTGGTCCTGCGAAAGGAAAAATTTTAGTATTGGGTTGGGGTTCTACTTACGGCGCTATAAAGTCGGCAGTGGAAGAATTGCAGGCGCAAGGCCATGCAGTAAGCCATGCTCATATCCGTTACCTGCGTCCCTTCCCGAAAAATCTTGGCGACATCATCAAAAATTTTGAAACGGTTTTGATACCGGAGATCAATAATGGCCAGCTCATCAAGATCATTCGTGATGTTTATTTTGTAGATGCTAAAGGATACAACAAGATCATGGGAATCCCGATCACAAAAACAGAATTGGTGGAGCATATCAAAAAAATGCTCTGAAAAATAAAAGCCGGTCTCCATGACCGGTTTTTTTATCCCGGTTCGTAGCTAAATCCCGGCTGGGGAAGAATAAAGAAGATCGCAAAGATGATCATGGAGATAATCAAGCCATACATGAAAATATTATACGAAATACGCAGGTACTTGTATTTTTTTGCCAGCACCACTCCCAGGAAATAATTATCCTTGATCATGCTGCTGTATAAATATTGTTTATCGTTCAATAATTCCTGCATCGCCCAATCGTAGTCTGATAACGACATGCGAAAGAAATTTCCAAAGAACAAAAGATTGGTCTTTTTATTCTGTATATCTTCTCTTGTGAATTTCCCTGAAGTAACATTGGGCCGGGTAGCCAGTATGGAAAATACAATGGTCAGCACACCGGTAGTAACAATTGCTATTGTGGGATAAATAAGATTGTAATTGTTCTTAAGTTCTTTACTCAGAAATCCAACAATAACAGAAAGAATAATAGAATTGACCGATATCATGATATGCGCTTTATCATCGGCCATTTTGCTCAGGTTGGATTGATTGGAAGCCATGATACGGAAAACGGCAGTTGCTTCCCGTTCGGTACGTTCTTCTTTTTCTTTTTTCTTTTTTACATCAGCATCTTTGTCTGTCTGTTCCACAGAAGTTGCCAACACATTTTCAGCAACATTTGTTTTTTTTCTTTTTTTTCCGTCTTCATCCTTACTTTTTAATTCTTCCAGGTTCTTTTCTTTTACAGGCTGAAGCTGGCGCCGGCCATAATCCGTAAAATATTTATGATTTTCCAGGAAACTGATGTTCATCTTCCTCCATTGTTTCTTGGAAATATCCTGTTTGGAGAATTCAACTAATTCTTCTCTCAACAACCTGTTTCGTTCGGCAAATTCATCGGTGCCAAGATGAAACAGGTCGGCATCGCAAAGGATCTGTTCTATAAGATTCTTTGGCGCCTGGGGCATTTTGGTAGCTTCAATACAGGAAGTGACTTTTGCGATGAACGCAGCATCGGCATTATGTTCTGTGAGAAAATTAGTAGCTAACTGGATACTTATTTCTTCATGGCCATGAGCTTTACCACTGCTGAAGCCTGTATCATGAAACCACGCAGCAACGATCAAAGCCAAATGATCTTCTTCATGAAGCTGGTAATAATGTGCGATCTCTTCGCAGGCCATGACCACACCCTGGGTATGCGCCAGGTTATGAAACCTGATGCTTTTATTAACTTTAGTCAGGAATAGATCGGACACATAGCCCTCAACATCCAATAAAAGCCTGGACTGGTTTTCGGTCATAATTAAAAATTACACATGATAAATGTAAACAAATTCAGCAGAAGAAAGATGTTGTTCCTTCGATTTCCCTTGTGGGGACTAAGCATTCTTGCTGTGATCATAATATTCTCTGCCTGCAGAAGGAAGATGATCGTTTTGAAATCGCCACCGAATTACAATTTTTCGAATCCCGAGATCATGAAGCTGGATAACAAATTAAAAGATATATCCGGCATTGCATGGGATAAAAAAAGAGATGTTTTTTTTGCTGAACTGAATAACACAGATAAGCTTTTCATTTTGGAAAGAGATACTAAACACATCATCCGGGTGGACAGTTTAGGTGAAAAAGGAGATTATTCGGATGTGGTGGTGGTGGATTCTATTCCTTATATATTAAGAAGTGACGGGGTTTTATTCAAATGTGCCATCAGTAGCATTGGCGGTGCAGCATTAGTGGAACTGGCTAAACTGCCGAAAGAAGAAAACGGTTTTGAATCCATGTTCTATGATCTTAACCGCAAAGCGCTGATCATTCTCGGCAAATCAGGACCTACAGAAAATGATGATAAGATCAATGCCTATGCCTACTATATTGATTCCTCCGGGCTGGACCGAAAACCTCTTTTCCAGGTAGATAAAAAAATTATCAGGCAATTATCTCCCCGCAAAAGTTCTGAACTGGAACCAACTGCAGCGGGAATTAATCCGATACAACAAAAATTGTACATTCTTTCTTCATCGAGCCGGCAATTAGTGATAACAGATATGAATGGAAAACCGGAAGGAGTGTATGTGCTTATTCCCGCCATGTTTCCTGATCCTACCGGGATCTGTTTTCAAAAGAACGGGGACATGTACATCTGCAACAAAGGAAGCAGCAGCGCTCCCATCATGTTGAAATTTGTGTATTCAAACAAAAATGAGCCAAATGCGCCGCCATCTGCAAAACAGGCGTATGATCTTTCGAAACCTGATGATATAATGCAATTGGGAAAACACCTGCATGAAATTTCCGGTATTTCCTATATCCCCGGCCAGGATATTTTGTTAGCCGAGAATGATGAAAAAGGAGAGATCTTCAAAGTGGATTTTAAAAATAAAGAGGATGATTTTGACAAATTAAAATTCGGCGGCCCCGGAGATTATGAAGATATTGTTCATACTGATACCGCAGATTATTTATTACTCAGTTCCGGAACTATTGTGCAGGTACTTACAAAGGATGGAGGAATCGTTGGCACAAAAAAATTCACATTGAATAAAAGCGGAAGCAACGAATACGAAACATTGTATCTCGACTCCGCCAATCACTGTCTCATCATGCTTTGTAAACAATGTGCCCATGAAAAAGATAAAGTGCGATCGGCATTTCGCTTTGACCTGGCCACGCAAGAGTTTTCCAATGAATCTGTTTATGACATTAGCCTGGATATAATCCGGATGCGTTTGAATGACCCGGGTGCAGAATTCAAGCCTTCGGCAGCCGCCATCAATCCAGTTACCGGAAAATTATTTATCGTGGCATCCGTGGGCAAACTACTGGTGATCGCCGATAAAAACGGGAACGTAGAAAATGCCTTTCGTCTTGATCCCAAACTCTTTAACCAGCCCGAAGGAATGACTTTTGCTCCCAATGGTGATCTGTATATTTCCAATGAAGGAGGGGATGGAGTGGCTACCATTCTCAAATTCATTTATAAACCGTAACTTTTAAGGCGGAATATCGAAGACTGACGGAAACGAAATACCAAAACACTTCAACTATGGGATTGCTGAGAAAATTTCCAGGGCTGCTGCTTTTACTGTCCTTGTATGGTTCCGCACAACAAAACAAGATCACTCAACGAATTTTTTTGGTAGGAGATGCCGGTGAAACTCAAAACGGAATACACCCGGTGTGCGACTGGCTGAAATCTCATGTGGATTGGAATGACAGCAGCAATACATTAGTGTATCTCGGCGATAATATTTATCCCGAAGGAATGCCGGATGCCGGGAAAAAATATGAAGAAGCCAAAGCGATCATCGATTATCAATTATCTGTTGTAAAAGATAAAATGGCAAAAGCATTTTTTGTTCCCGGCAATCATGATTGGAAAAAAGGGAAACCCGGCGGATGGGAACAAATTAAAAATGAAGAATATTATATCAACTCTTTAGAATGGCCGAATGTGCAGGCGCTTCCGATGAATGGTTGCCCGGGGCCGGTGCCGTATGTTTTGAATGACCAGGTGGTATTGGTTTTTATGGATAGCCAATGGTGGTTGCAAAAAGGAGAGAAACCCGGAATCGAATCCGATTGCGATTATAAAACAGAAGATGAAGTGATCATGGCGTTGAAGGATATTTTGGGAACTTATCCTGATAAACTGGTGATCACACTCATGCATCATCCGTTATACACACATGGACATCATGGCGGGTATTTTACTGTCAAACAACATATTTTTCCATTGACTGATATTTCACCTTCTTTATATATTCCACTTCCGGTCATTGGTTCCATTTATCCGGTTACCAGGGCATGGTTTGGAAATATCCAGGATGTAAAGCATCCGCAGTATAAAAATTTTATTGCTCGGGTAGAAGATGCATTAAAGCAACATCCGAGTGTGATCGATGCAGCCGGTCATGATCATAATTTGCAATTGCTACAACATGACAGCATCACGTACATCGTAAGCGGCGCAGGCTCCAAAAAAGTGCAGGTAAAAAAAGGAAAGAATTCTCTTTTTGCTGAAAGCAAATTAGGATTTGCGGTCATAGAAGTAAGCGCCGATGGCAAAGTGGATGTAAAATTTTACACGGTAAATGACAGTAAAGATCTTGCTGAGCCGGTATATAGCCTTTCAGTAAAACCGGTTCCTCCGCCGCAAAAAGAAATTGCAACAAATGAGAAAATATCTTTTCCCGATTCTATGACAATTGTTGGCTCTACGACCTTACAGGCAGGCGGCCTGAAAAAATTATTGATGGGAAAGAATTATCGTAAAGAATGGGCACAGCCGATCCGGGTTCCGGTTATTGATTTAAGCAAAGAATTAGGAGGACTCACGCCAATTAAGCGTGGCGGCGGACATCAAACAAAATCATTACGCCTCGAAGATTCCACAGGCCGTCAGTATGTATTAAGAGCGGTAACAAAAAATGTAACTGATGCGGCATTGCCTCCTGATCTGCGTGGCACATTTGCCAAAGATGTGATCTCTGATGGCGTGTCGGCTTCTTATCCATATGCAGCATTGTCTGTTCCGGCGTTTGCAACTGCTTCCGGAGTGCCTCATGCTAATCCACGATTGGTGTATGTGTCAGACGATCCCAACCTGGGAAAATTCAGAAAAGATTATGCGAACAAAGCATATTTACTGGAAGAAAGAGAACCGGATGGTTTCAAAAAAGGAATGAGTACTGATGAAATGGCGGATCAACTCAGAAAAGACAATGATAACAGTGTGGATGAGCAACAATTCTTAAATGCCCGCCTGCTGGATATGTTCATAATGGATTTTGACCGTCATGAAGATCAGTGGCAATGGGCTGATGTTGAAAAAGGTGGCGGAAAAAAATTCCAGGCATTACCGAGAGACAGGGATCAACCATTTTTTATCAGTGAAGGAATATTAGCATCCATTGCCCGTCAAAACTGGCTGGCGCCACAAATACAAGGTTTTCTTCCTCATGCACGAAATATCAAAACGTTCAACTTCAATGCAAGAAACATGGATCATACTTTTCTAAATGAACCGGATGAGAAGGATTGGAAGAAAGCGATAGATGAATTTTTACCAAAGATGACCGACGACCTTTTTGAAAATGCATTGGACCAGCAACCAACTGAGATCAAAAATCTTCCCGCAAAAGATCAGATCATTGCCACACTGAAAAAGAGAAGAAAATATTTTGCTGAAGAAATGATGACGTATTACCGGTTTATTTCAAAGATCGTAAGCATTCCCGGCAGTGATAAAAGAGAACAGTTTGAGATCAACCGCAACAATGATGGCTCCGTAAAAATAGAAGTGAGAAAAATCAATAAGGAGGGCGAGGTGAAAAATAAAATTTATGAGAGAACATTCGATCCGTCCATCACTAAAGAAATTCGTTTGTACGGCCGTGGCGGTGATGATAACTTTATCATGAAAGGTAACAGCAGTAAAATAAAAATACGCATCATCGGCGGCAGTGGTAATGATGTGTATGAAAGTGATGCTACTTCCAGGGCCGGCAAAACATTGGTATATGACCTGGACGATTCAACTGAGAACAATACATTTACCGGCAATGATGATTTCAGAAAAAAATTGTCCACGCATGCAGCCGTGAACGACTATGAATGGAAAAATTTTAAATACAATACGCACCGGCCCATGCTGGCAGTTACGTATAACCCGGACGATGGTGTTTACCTGGGAGCTTCGATGCGATTTACACGCCAGGGTTTCCGGAAATCACCCTATGCGCAAATGCAGCAGTTTACTGTAACACATGCTTTGGCCACAAAAGCCTATAGCTTTAAATATCTCGGAGAGTTTGTAAATGCCATCGGGAATACGGACCTTATTATAAATGCCATAGTAAAAGCGCCGAATAACACCACTAACTTTTTCAGTTATGGCAATGAATCTGTTTATAATAAAGAGCAACCGGAAAAAATTAGATATTACCGGGCAAGATACCAGGTAGGTTCTTTCGGAATAACATTCAAACACAAATTGGGTTCAACATTTTCTGTGTTGTGGGGGCCGGTATTTGAATATTTCAAGTTTGATTCTTCTGATAATATTAACCGTTTTATCCTGATGACCCCTGCAAATGGGTTGGATCCTTCTACACTGGCCAAAAATAAATCATGGACGGGAGGGCAGCTGACAGTGAGTTTAGATGATCGTGATAACAAACTCATGCCCACACGAGGTATCCATTGGGAAACTACCCTGAAAGTGCTGAGCGGAATGAACGATTATAGCCATTCACTTTCACAACTGAATTCAGAAATGTCTTTATACACCAGTTTCAGCAAAAACGCAGGATTTGTTTTAGCTACACGTTTTGGCGCCGGCATCAATTTCAACAACAACTTTGAATTCTTCCAGGCGCAATATCTCGGAAGCATGGAAGGATTGAGAGGCTATCGGCGTTATCGTTTTGCCGGGAAGGCAATGGCGTATAACAATGTTGAAATGCGGATCAAAGTGGCAGATTTCAGAACTTATCTCTTCCCCGGTTCTATCGGCTTATTATTCTTTAATGATGTTGGAAGAGTTTGGGTAAAAAACGACACTTCATCTATCTGGCATGATGGCTATGGAGCGGGAATATGGTTTTCACCATTACATCGTCTTGCCATTACAGCCTCTGCTGCTTTTTCAAAAGAAGGCACCTTACCATTGGTGACCTTAGGTTGGCAGTTTTGATATTGCCCGATATTATTTTGTTGAAAAGCCGGTGCATCAGATTTCTTTTTTCCCAATGCCGCAAGAAGATATGGCATAAATCCTCCATACAATGTATTGATGATTTGCAGTAACATTGCACATTCATTTTTATAAACAATTTATTTATATGAGGAATTTATTCGTTTTGGTTGTAATGTTTTTTATGGCAAGCGTTGCAACGGCACAGCAAACAACAACAAGAGATACTACCAGGAGACAGGGACGTCCCAGGTTTACTGAATTTATTGATTCGACTGCTCCAAAAACAAATTACAGCTACACGGAAACATTTGCTCCGTTCTTTTATTCAAAAAACGGAAATGAATACAGAGCCGCAACCGGCGAGCCGGGGCCTAAGTATTGGCAAAACCGTGCAGACTATCAAATAGCGGCAAAATTGAACGAAGAGACAAACGAGATCACAGGAACAGAAGTGCTGACCTATACGAACAACAGCCCCTTAAAGATGAATTTTATCTGGATGCAGTTAGATCAGAATTTATTCCGGCAGGATTCCCGTGGCAGCGCTATTGTTCCGATAGGTGGCAGCCGCAACGGCGGTCGTGGGCAAATATTCGATGCGGGAGATAAAATTAAATCAGTAAAAATTTTAAGTGGCCCAAACAATGCCACAGTAACGGACGCAAAATATATGATCGATGATACCCGTATGCAAATATTCCTGCCCAAAGAATTGAATGCAAATGGCGGCGTGTTGAAGGTCAAGATCGAATATTCTTTTATTTCTCCTGATTATGGTTCAGACCGAATGGGAATTTTGCAAACGAAGAATGGAAAAATATTCACCATTGCTCAATGGTACCCGAGAATGTGTGTGTTTGATGATGTGATGGGTTGGAACACTTTGCCCTACACCGGCCCCGGAGAATTTTATTTAGAATATGGTGACTTTGATGTAAGCATTACGGCGCCTTCAAAAGATATTATCGTTGCTTCAGGAGAATTACAAAATCCGCAGGAAGTATATACACCCGAACAATTGAAACGTTGGGCGGAGGCAGCAAAAAGCGAAAAGACAGTGGTCATTCGCACAGCTGATGAAGTGACCGATCCAAAGTCACGTCCTTCCGGAAAATCAGAATTGACCTGGCATTTTAAATTAAAAAATGCAAGAGATTTTTCATGGGGAGCTTCTTCTGCATTTATTATTGATGCCGCAAAAATGGATATGCCCAGCGGGAAAAAAGCACTGGCTATTTCTGCTTACCCGGTAGAAAGCGATGGCAATGATGCATGGGGACGCTCCACTGAATATGTAAAAAAATCTATCGAATATAATTCTGCCAAATGGTTTGAGTTTCCTTATCCCTGTGCCACCGCAGTAGCAGGCACTCCCGGCGGCATGGAATATCCCGGCATTGTGTTTTGCGGAGCAAGAAGCCGTGGCCGTGGATTGTGGGGTGTGAACGATCATGAGTTTGGCCATACCTGGTTCCCGATGATCGTGGGTTCCAATGAACGTTTATATGGTTGGATGGATGAAGGCTTCAATACATTCATCAATACGTTATCAACTGAAAATTTTAATAATGGAGAATATAAACCGACAAGACCGGCAGATGCAGAACGTACGGCGTCGTTTTTCACCGCACCAACATTAGAACCTATTTTAAGTAATGGCGCCGATAATCTGAAAGAAAGAAATAACGGCACATTATTATACAGTAAACCCAGTGCCGGTTTGGTTTTATTGCGGGAACAGATTTTAGGGCCGGAGCGATTTGACTATGCCTTCAAAACATATATTCAGCGTTGGGCATTCAAGCATCCTACGCCGGATGATTTCTTCCGCACCATTGAAAATGTTTCAGGTGAAAGTTTGCAATGGTTCTGGCGGGGATGGTTTGCCAATACCTGGCGCCTGGATGTTGCAGTACGCAGCGTAAAATATGTGGACAGCAATGATTACTCCAAAGGCGCATACATTACGCTGGATAATTTAGAGAAAATGGCAATGCCGGTCATTCTCGAAATAAAAATGAAAAGCGGGAAGACAGACCGGGTGAAATTGCCGGTAGAAATCTGGGAACGTAATACCAGCTGGGTATTCAAATATCCTTCTACCGAAGAAATTGAATCCGTTACCTACGATCCTGATAAAGTGTTGCCGGATTATAATCCTGCCAATAATGTGTGGAAGGAAGACTAATTGTTTTCTTTGAAATTTTAAAAGCGTCCTAATCTATTCAGGACGCTTTTTTTATTTAGCGAACTTCAGTGCTACTATCATCGTCTGTTGTGTCACTCACTTCAGCGTTCGGTAATTCTACTCAACAAATGTAGAAAGATGTTGCGCCTGCCCCGAGAGCATAGCGATTCGGGGTCGCACTCTTGTACGTCTGGTAATTCTACTGAATTTTTTTTTATTTGTTGTCATGGAAATCAACGGCATAAAAAGAATATTGTTAAATAGGGAATTAGAATCTCCATTTTTCGGGGAAATAAGTTTTCGCTTTTTGGATTAGAACGTCTCCAATTTTATTTTTAGGAATGGCTTCCAGCTTAAATACATTGGATTGCCAAATAACATCATTTTTGGTAGGATAGTATTTTAATTGTCCTCCCGATGTTCCATACCATTCGATAATTACTTTATCCTTTTTCTTTGCAATAAGTGTTCCCCTATTTTCGTCTCCATCTTTTGATTCCCTTATTTGCCATTTTAAAGATTTTGGGTTCGGAAGCAAAAATGGCAATGCGAATAATTGATATAAGCCATTTTTTTCATCGTATAAGCAAGTCAAATAAAAACTTTTGGCTATGTTAATCTTATCGTTTTTTACGGCTTCGTACTTCCATGATTCGTATAAATCGACAATTATTTTACCAGCTTTTTCTGGGACCAATCTAACATGGCCAATATTGTGTATTTTATTTTTTTGCAGTTCACTCCAGAATTTATTTAAGGCATTACTTAACTCCATGCTGATAGTTTCGTTAGAAATAAAACTAGAAAGAGTATTCCTCATTTTACAGGATATACCAATTTCCCCTTTTTCTTTAACTTCCTTACCAGCAATCATTACATCAAGAAATCCTTTATTTTCGAAAGCAAATCCCTTAAATGTTACAGCGACTGACCTTTCAAAATCTCTCCAATTAGGGAGTGTACCTCCGTCTTTAATTCGTAATTGGCCAGTTCCATCTTGGAAAGTGCTCATTAATAATCTGATTTGTTCAATTTGATTTCTGCT
>DASZPW010000487.1:0-2490 GCA_035550155.1 Chitinophagaceae bacterium
GTGACAGACGCTATTTGTGATCATTTTTATACCACTAGTGAGGTTGCTAATAAACATCTGAGAGCAGCAGGTGTGGATGACAGCCGTATTCATTTTGTTGGTAATACAATGATTGATACGCTCTACCAAAATATAAACAAACTCATCTGCCCAAAATGCTGGACCGAATTTAATTTGCATATAGGAGATTTTTTTTTGATGACCTTGCACAGGCCAGCTAATGTTGATGATGTCAGAAACCTTGATGCCCTGATAAAGGCAATTCTAGATGGGACGAGTAACTACCCAGTTGTTTTCCCTGTGCATCCGAGAACAAGGGAGAAGTTGTCAATGCTGAATTTTGATAGTATTAGGTTAATTCAAATTGATCCTTTACCGTATCTGGAGTTTATTTATCTGGTAAAAAATGCCCGGGCCGTTATAACCGATTCTGGTGGAATAACCGAAGAAACCACAGTATTGAATATTCCTTGTTTAACATTGCGTAATTCTACGGAAAGACCCGAGACGGTAACTTTGGGTACTAATGAGCTAATAGGCACTAACCCAGATGATCTGAAGCCCTATTTAACTAAAATATTAAATGGCGAATGGAAGAAGGGGATTGTACCACCCTTTTGGGATGGCAAAACAGCAGAACGGATAGTTCATTCGTTAATAGAAATATACATGTAGTAACATAAATATTCTTGTTGAATATATTAAAATGGGTTTTTTTCAAAAATATACAGATAAACTTTTTTTGAAGCAATGGGCTCTTGGAATTGCAAAAGGTGATATAAGGGAGTTGCTGCAAAAAACAAATGGAGAACTCGATTTTCAATGGATCACGCCAAAAAACAAAACACAATTTTATGCAGATCCGTTCATTATCAAAACACCCGATGGATTATTCCATTTGTTTTATGAAGATATCAAACAGGCTGAAGGGTATGGTAAAATCGCTCAATTTGTGTTTGATGATCAAATGAATCTTTTGAAGCATGGGATTATTCTTGATGAGGGCATTCATATGTCGTACCCGTTCGTTATTAGGGAAGATAAAAAAGTATACATTATACCTGAAGCATCAAGGAGCGGTTCGCTTTACGCTTACGAATTTGATAGTAGTTCAGCAAAGCTTGTCAATAAACGTAGAATTTTGAATCAGCCAATTGTGGATCCAACTATCTTAAAGTTTAAGGATAAATATTGGCTTTTTGGGTCAATGAAAGAAAGCAGTAATTCATCACTCTACATTTTTTACGCTGACGATTTATTTGGAAACTATACCCCACATCCGAAAAACCCTGTTAAAATAGGCTTACAAGGGTCGAGACCTGCTGGTAATTTTATAAAGATTGATGATATAATATATAGACCTGCTCAGAATTGCAGTTCTTACTATGGGAAATCAGTCGACATTTTTAGAATTATTTCTTTAACAACTAATGATTACGTCGAAACGTATCATAAAACTATCATTCCATCAAAAAACTCAAAATACAATTTTGCATTACATACTATCAACGGAGACAGTGGAATAATTGTAGTAGATGGTCTCAGACGGTATTGGCAGCCATTCAGGCAATTTATTAGGAAAATCAGGTCATGGATTTAGTTACTATGTTAGCCCATACACTGCTTAATTTTTTTCATTTCCTAAATTAGGATTTCAAAAATAATATATGAACAGACGATTTTTACAGTTTCTGCAGGTGACTGTTGCGGGTTTCGATGTCATTATTTTAAATGTCGTCTTTATTATATTCTGGTTCATATTCAAAAACCGTATTTCGGTGGATTCTTTTATGTTTTACCTGCAGTTCTGGGCGTTTATCAATATTTGCTGGATATTTTTTACCTGGGCCGGTGGAGTGTATGCCGCTAAATACATCATCTCCTTCGAGTCACTTACCAGTCGTACGATGCGTATGTATATCGTATGGGTTTTCTGCGGCTTCTTTTACTTGTTCCTGGCCCATAAACTAACGATTTCAAGGCTTTTTGTTTTGTTTACAAGTTTATCCTTTGGTGTGGGTTTATTGCTTAACAGGTTTGCGTATATCGGACTACGGGATTATTTTAAAAACAGCGGAAACTTTGGAAAAAAGATTGTCATTCTTGGATATAATAATGTTTCTAAACGACTGGCAAATTACCTGGAAAAAGAAGGTATTAATATGCGGGTGGTGGGCTTTGCTGAAGATTACAGCAAGGTCACGGAGTTGTCCAATTATCCGATCATTTCCGGTATCAGGGACTCGCTGAAAGTATCTAAAGAAATGCAGGTCAATGAAATTTTTTCCACTATCACACCAGAACAGGATCATTCCATTTACCAGCTTATGAAAGAGGCAGAAGCCGAATGTATTCGCTTCAGGATAGTTCCCGATCTGTCTGCTTTTATTCGTCACCCGGTCCATATTGACTATTTAGGCGATATGCCCGTGATCTCCCTGCGGAGCGAACCGCTTGATGATGTAGGAAACAGGCTCAATAAACGGCTGT
>DASZPW010000488.1:0-3092 GCA_035550155.1 Chitinophagaceae bacterium
TGCAGAAAGAATGCGATCTGCCATTGCCAGGCAAAATGCTGATCTGGTGAATGAAAATCATAAATATGTGATGCAGATTACAGGTGACAATGATGAAGGAAAAAGGGAACTGGATAATTTTATTAGTCCTGAAGAAAAATATCCTGTGATAGCTGTTACTTCCAAGCTGATGAGTACAGGTGTTGATGCGCAGACCTGCAAAGTGATATTGCTGGATAGCAATATTCAGAGTATGACTGAATTTAAACAGATTATTGGCAGGGGAACAAGGATCAGGGAAGATTTCGGAAAAATGTATTTCACCATTCTTGATTTCAGGAATGTGACTGATTTATTTGCTGATCCCGAGTTTGATGGGCCTCCGATCCGCATCAAAGAAGCTACGGAAGATGATGATCTCTCAACGGTAGAAATGGAAGAAGAAGACTTGAATGATCCATTGATCGATAATGTTAGCGGCGAGGAAATAAAATTGCAAAAGCCTAAACTTCGTTATCCGGCTAATCATACAATTTCAACCGTGCAGGAACGTAGAGAAAAGATTTATGTAAATGGGGTAGATGTGTCCGTGCTCGTTACAAGAGAATTGTATTTTGATAACAACGGGAAGCCTGTTACAGTGAGCCTGAAAGATCATACAAAGGAAATTATCAAGAATCATTACGCCACGTTAAAAGATTTTTTAAACAAGTGGAACGATACGGAAAAGAAAGCAGCAATTATTAAAGAATTGGAGGAGCAGGGAGTGCTGGTGGTCGCATTGCAGGAGGCCGTCAATAAAGAATTGGATTTATTTGATCTGATTTCCCATGTTGCTTACGACCAGCCACCATTAACACGAAAAGAGAGAGCTAATAATGTAAAGAAGAAAAATTATTTTACCAGGTATGGAGTCCAGGCTAAAAAAGTGTTAGAGGCGCTGCTCGATAAATATGCCGATGAAGGAATAACTACAATTGAAAGCAATGAAGTGCTTTCAATTGATCCGATTAATAATTTTGGTACCCCTTATGAAATAATAAAAATGTTCGGCAGCAAAGAAAACTATGAAGCTGCCGTAAAAGATTTGGAAAAGCAATTATATCAATTTGCCTGATGAAATACAGGATTTATATAGATGAAGTGGGGAATTCAGATTTAAAAAGCTCTGCAAATGAGGAACATCGTTTTCTCTGTTTGACTGGTGTGATCTTCCGGCTCGATTACGTAAGTGAAGTGCTGCAACCAGAATTAGAAGCGTTAAAAGTCAAATATTTTGGTTCACATCCGGATGAACCCATAATATTTCACCGAAAAGAATTGGTACATAAAAAATATCCTTTCCACGTATTAGCAAATCCGGACATTGCTAAAGCATTTGATGAAGAATTTCTACAACTTCTGGCTAAATGGGATTATAAAGTTATTGGCGTAGTTATAGATAAACAGGAACACAATAGCAATTATGCAGCTACATGGAAATATGATCCTTACCACTATTGTCAGGAAATATTATTGGAACGGTATAAATTATTTTTAAATATTAGAGATGCAACAGGCGATGTAATGATTGAATCAAGAGGTGGTAAAGAAGATATTCGGCTAAAAAAATCTTTTCGTACACTTATGGATAAAGGAACAAATTATCTGACCGCTGAAGAATTGAATCAACGTATAACGTCAAAAGAATTGAAAGTAAAAGCAAAAGGAGCCAATGTAGCAGGCTTGCAGTTAGCCGACCTGATCGCTCATTCTGTTAGAAGATATGCTTTTAGGAGTATTTTAAAAATGGATGATGGTAAAACAACATTTTCTGATGCAATTATTGATATTCTTGCGGCAGGAAAATTTTTTAAATATAAAGGAAGAATTTATGGTTATGGTGTAAAGAAGCTCCCTTAAAAGAAAAAACCCCTCGAAAGGGGCAAGGGCCATACAACCCTCCACCTCCGCTTAAGCGGATTGACACAAAAGTAGTAAATAAACCGCAAAAGTGGTAAAAATAATTTTATAAAAAATGGGCAACCTCACCTCAACAATCAAATCCATCCAGGACATCATGCGCAAAGACGCAGGTGTGGATGGTGATGCACAAAGAATATCCCAACTGGGATGGATGTTGTTTCTAAAGATCTTTGATGAAATGGAAGATGAATGGGAAACAATCAAAGAAGACTACAAATCTCCCATACCAAAAGATTTACGTTGGCGCAGTTGGGCTGCTGATGAAGAAGGCATGACCGGTGATGAGTTACTTGGCTTTGTAAATAATTCATTATTTCCTCGATTAAAGGAATTGCGGCTGCGTAATAATAAAGATGCTGCCCGAATGGTCAGGGATGTATTTGAAGATTCATATAATTATATGAAGAGTGGAACCCTGCTTCGGCAGGTGCTCAATAAGATAAATGCTGAAATTAATTTGGACACAAAAGCCGAACGCCATGATTTCAACGACATATATGAACAAATATTAAGAGACCTGCAAAGCGCAGGCAATGCCGGTGAATTTTATACACCTCGGCCGGTTACACAATTTATTGTTGAAATGATTGCTCCCAAATTGGGAGAAACAATCTTAGACCCTGCTTGCGGCACGGGAGGATTTTTAACCAATGCAATTGAATATATAAAAGCAAACAGCAAAGTAAAAACGTTACAGCAAAGAGAAACATTGCAAAACAGTATCAAAGGAGTGGAGAAGAAACCATTGCCCCACATGCTGGCCACTACCAACCTGATCCTCCATGGCATTGAAGTGCCCACCATTGAACATGATAATTTGCTGAATAAAACCTGGGCCAACTGGAGCGAAAAAGACAGGGTGAATGTGATTGTAACAAACCCGCCCTTCGGCGGCATGGAGGAAGACGGTATAGAAAATAATTTCCCGGCACAATACCGAACAAGGGAAACAGCCAGTCTTTTTATGGCGCTGATCATTCATTTATTAAAAGATGGGGGAAGATGCGGAATGGTATTGCCCGATGGGTTTTTATTTGGCGAAGGTGTGGCGACAAGAATAAAAGAAAATTTGTTGGAGAAATGCAACCTGCATACTATAGTACGATTGCCCAATGGTGTGTTTGCGCCATACACCGGAATTAAAACAA
>DASZPW010000489.1:0-1847 GCA_035550155.1 Chitinophagaceae bacterium
GGATTCGGCTCGCCGAATTGAAACAGATCATACCGGCAGAAAATAAAATTATTACTGATACCGGCGAGATCAGTTATGATGTCCTTGTTTTGTCCATGGGAGCCGACACTAATTTCTTCAACAACCAAAACATTTCGGCCAACAGTTTTCCGATGAAATCAACAGTGGAAGCTTTACAGATCCGTCATCGGCTAATCCAGAATTTTGAAGATGCATTGGCTGTAACGAACCCGGAGGAATTGCAGCGACTGATGAATATTGTTATTGTTGGCGGCGGGCCTACCGGAGTTGAATTAGCAGGAGCATTGGCAGAAATGAAAAAATATGTGTTGCCCAAAGATTACCCGGAACTGGATTTTTCCAAAATGAATATTTATCTCGTGGAAGGAACCGGTAAAACCCTGGGCACGATGAGCAAAAAATCTTCGAGACAATCCCAACATTATCTTGAGAAGTTGGGTGTGCAGGTTAAGCTCGACAAACTGGTAAAAGATTATGACGGCCGTGATGTGACTTTGCAGGATGACACCAAAATACAGGCAGCCACCGTAATATGGGCTGCAGGTATTAAAGGAAATATTCCGGCAGGGATAGACAAAAGCCTCATTGCCAGGGGTAATCGCCTGTCCGTCGATCGGTGCTGTCGCCTTTCCGGATACAATAATATATATAGCATCGGAGACCTTGCATACATGCAAACTGCTAAATATCCAAACGGGCATCCGCAAGTGGCGCCGGTGGCTATCCAGCAGGCAAAATTTTTAGCTCAACATTTAAAAAGGGGAGTAGAGGCCTCTCCCAACTTTGGTGAATTCGAATACAAGGATAAAGGTTCTATGGCAACTGTAGGTCGCAACCTTGCAGTCGTAGATGTGCCTCGTCCTCCTATTCATTTCAGAGGTTTTGTTGCCTGGATGATCTGGATGGGTTTGCACCTGATGCTGATACTTGGTGTTAAGAACAGATTTTTTGTCTTCAGCAACTGGATGTATAACTATATCACATATGATCAAAACCTGCGACTGATCTTTAAAGAATTTTATAAGCCAAGACAGAAATAGCGTTTTACAAAGTCTTTAATATTTTCTTTGCCCGGCTCTTGAATCCTGCAGTTTTTTGATCCCAATGTTCTTCGAGGATCAGTTTCAATTCAGGTTTTATTTCAGGATACACTTTGGAAAGATTTGCCAGGATCGTCATCGAGAAAACTTTGACCGCCACCGTTTCATTTTCAGAAGTTATGTATTCAAAACATTTGCTCATCAGTTCACCATGAAACCGTTTGGGAATGGGAATATACTGCAGCAACCGAACGGTATTTCTTTTAACCGCTACCGGCAGTCCGTGCTTGCAAAGATTACGAATCAGTTTTCCAAAATTGTTTTTCATCAGACGAGGATATTTCATGGCAGCATAACTCAATGGCCATACGGCTCGCTGCACTACCCGGTATTCATCATTCAAAAAAAGAAAAATCAATTCATCAAATCGTTTTTGTGCACTACCTACCCATTTCACAATTCGATCGCAGTTGCTTTTGGAATGTTCTTTCAATATGGTTTTAAGAAGATCCATACATCGGATTCTAAAATATTGAAATAAAGCCAATCCTTATTTTCTTATAATTTATATTATGTTAAATAACCATTTTGACAAAACAATCATCTCCTATAAAAAAAGAGGCTTGTATAAAGCCTCTTTAAATTCGTTATCCCTCCTTCTATTCAATCATTAATCTAATGTCTTCATTTTATCCTGGTATTGTTTCACTTTAGCTGCATCCTTTTTGTATTCCCAATACCCGAGGATCAGGTTCACTGCAACTTTAAAGTTTCCTTTTTCGTACG
>DASZPW010000490.1:0-7568 GCA_035550155.1 Chitinophagaceae bacterium
CGAACCTGTTCTTCAAAACGTTCCCGCTGATCAATAGGATCATTCAGTTCGCTGTAAGCATTGGCAATTTCTTTTCCATTTACGATTAATTCAAATCGCTCCACCAATCCTCTTTCGCTGCGATGTTTTTTTGTTAAAGGACTCATCTCAACAGGATAATCAATAATGAAAGTCGGCTGCACATAGTGATGTTCGCATTTAGCTCCGAAAATAGCATCGATCAGTTTTCCTTTGCCCATGGTCTTATCCACTTCAATGTGCATTTGTTTGCAGGCAGAGCGAAGATGTTCTTCCGTCATTTTGCTGACATCAAAACCGGTATGTTCCCGAATTGAATCGTAAATGCTGATGCGTTTATACGGAGCTTTGAAAGAAATAGTTTTATCACTTACCTGCACATCAGTGCTGTCACATACATCTATCGCAGCTTTTTCCAAAAGCTGTTCGGTAGTTTCCATCATCCACAGGTAATCTTTATACGCTACGTAAAATTCCAGGATGGTGAATTCAGGATTGTGAGTGCGGTCCATTCCTTCGTTGCGGAAGTTGCGGCTGAACTCATAGACCCAATCGAATCCTCCAACGATCAAACGTTTTAAATATAATTCATTTGCAATACGCAAATAGAAAGGAACATCTAACGCATTATGATGTGTGATGAAAGGTTTGGCAGCAGCGCCTCCGGGAATAGCTTGTAACACTGGCGTGTCCACTTCCAATGCTCCCTGTGTATTCAAAAATTCCCGCATGGAATTGATGAGCTTCGTTCTTTTCACAAAGACATCTTTTACCGATGGATCAATGATCAGATCAGCATATCGCTGGCGGTATTTGAATTCCGGATCAGTAACGGCATCGAATGTTTGCCCTTCAGCTTCTTTCACTACCGGAAGTGGACGCAAAGATTTGCTGAGCAGTGTCAGCTCTTTTACATGAACAGAAATTTCACCGGTCTTGGTCATGAAAACATATCCTTTAATGCCGATGATGTCGCCGATGTCAATTAATTTTTTCCAGACGATATCGTACAATGTTTTGTCTTCACCCGGGCAAATGTCATCACGACGTATATATAATTGTATGCGGCCATGCGAATCCTGTATCACAGCAAAATTGGCTTTGCCCATATCACGGACGCTCATGATGCGGCCGGCGAGGCATACATCAGCAAAGTCCGCCTTCTTTTCTTCGGAAAAATTTTCTTTAATATATGCTGAATTACTATTGACCGGGTATAAAGGAGCCGGGTAAGGCTCGATGCCCATCATGATAAGTTCCGCCAGTTTTTCCCTGCGCAGCAGTTCCTGCTCTGATAAATGTTGCGTTTGCATTGCTAAAAGTTCAAAAATTTTGTCCGCTGATACGTTCGTAAAAGCGGACAAAATTACGGGATGCGAATGGGGAAAACAAAAGGGCTAATTGGTTGTAGCAGGGCTTTCGGGAACTTTAATTTTCTTGATTTTCTTCCCATAAATGGCCCGCATTACAATTACAAGTAAGAAGACAATTAAAGCGATACCTCCAATGCCGACTAACACTGCCGCGGCTCCGGATCCATCACATGAAAGATTGCAGGACAATCCTACAATGAGAACCAGCAGTCCTACAGCTACAAGAATAGAAAGAATGGTCAGTAGTGTTTTTGTACCGGGGGAAAGGGTATTATCTTTTTTGATAGCTTTTAACTGTTCTTTAAGCAGCTTTTTTCTTTCCTTCCATTTCAAAGTTTTGCCGTTTACATCTTTCATTGATGTTGAAAAATCTTTGATAGATTTATACGAATTATTGGTACTGTCTGCAGGGAATGAATAGGTGCTGCTAACGCTTGAACTTGCAGATAGGTCGAACATAAATAATGCATCTGGATTATTGCCCAGGCATACAGCCATTGCCCATGTGGAAGCAGCTAAAAGAAAGTCACAACTTTTTTGCCTTGCATAAAAAGTAAACGGGCCGGATCGAACTTTTTTATTTTTTTGGGAAGGATAAATTATGACTCCGGTAAGGAAGATGAGGAAAAAAATAAAAACAACTACTGATTGAACTGTAACCCCAGATCTATTTAATAAGATCCCGGTTTCAAAGCCCAGAAAATTTAATAATAAAAAGGAAAGCGTAAGGACGATGCGTGCAGTCCATTTGTGTGCACTAGCCCAATAAGAAATTTTCTTCATAATAAGTGGTTTGAGTGATGCCTACTCATTTCGCTTTTCGGCAAAGGCGCCGTACTCTTTTCAGTCTGCGTGCCGCAGGCAGGGATTTTCCGGAGACTCCTTTCATGCTAATTATTTTTTTCATAGTTGTACTTCTTTATTAAATGGCAGAATGAATTCATATAGAGATCGTCAATAGAAATTACTTTCAGCCTGCTGGTATATGAAAAAGGAAGATGGGAATAAGCTGAAAAGGCCAATGCTTCAGCGGTTTTTAATGGCGTCGTTTCAATTACAATTCGATCATCAGTGGCATGCATCAGCGCCTTGCTTACCATTTCAGAACAATACATCCGGTCATCCGTATTAAGATTGAAAACGGAATCAAATAGAATTCCCTGAGCATACCATTTGTAAATAATGCTTTTCAACTTATTTATTTCTCCTGATCTCATTTCATAGCGGAAAATCCCATAAACTGTATTTTTTCCCGGATCGCAGAATTGTTTCAGTGAATCCTTTCTCAATCTTTCACCCGGATTCTCTTCTCCGTTTACAATATGAAATACATAAGGGTATCCATTTTCAAACAATACGATGCCGGCGTGGGAATAGCTTTTATCATGCCTGTTGAAGTTTTTAATGAAACGGCTTGCAGGATCCTGGTTGAGTCGTACTACAAGATCTCCTTCCTGTAACAGAGCTTGTCCTTCATCGATCATTTGATAAGGATCGGGAAGGCTCTTTTTTGAAACAGGAGTTACTATTCTGTTAGTTGTAATAACTGAGCAGGTATATGAAATGCAGTAAGTAAGTAATATTGCCATCAAAGTTTTCATGATAATAAATTTTCTTATTTGCGAACATCAATTGACTTCAAATTTGAATTGATCTATACCAACTCCTCTGGCGTAAATTGGATTGTTTACATAATGTCTGAATGCAATTCTTGTATCTATATTTCCGGAAATTCCGGAAAAAGTATACTCGTATTTTGTCCATGTCGTTGGGTATCCGCCTGGCGCTTGCGAAGGATTAATTTCAAATAAAACCGTTTTGAAATCGCCTGTAGAATTAAGAGAACTTCCTACATTCGATGATGATGACGCATTCATCAAAACCTGCATGCGGTCCGTGAAAACGCCGGTTGTATCTCCACGGGTGTAAAATGAGATCTTATCCCCGTTTTTGACAGATAATACAGGTGTGATCAACCAACTGCTAATAGAACGATTGCTGTCTAATCCATATATATAGGAATAGGCAAACTCATACTCTAATGAAGTATAGGAATATGCTGTGAAGCCATACCAAACTCCAGCTTTATCATAACCCATAAATCCTTGATCCCATGGCGCAAAAGGTCCAGAACTTCCAGTGGGAGTATTGTCTGTTATAACCCATCCTTTTGTTGTCAACCCGGAGACGTCAGTAAATTCTTCAGTGAAAGATGTTGTAGTCCCGATGTGAGTAGGATTCATCGAAGAATCTTTTTTGCAGCTATCGATCATACCAGCTATAAGGCCGGTAGCACAGCAAGCGAGCAGAAGCAATTTTTTTTTCATAATTAAAATTTTAAGTGATTAGAAGGGGTTTATAAAAAAATTATTTTTTGAATCGTAAACGATAACAGAGCTTGTTAATTAGTTTATGCAATTTTTTTAGTTTCTGTTATAGGTTGACCTTTCATCAGCAAAGTGATCTGTTGGGCAGGAATTGATTTTATATGAGTGCCGGTCATCATTTCTTTAAGCCAACTAGGTAATAATTTGTCGAGAAACAAAAAGAAGCGATTCCATTTTCCCGGGATGATAATTCCTTTACCCTTCATCAAACCATTCAAAGCAATTGGCGCTACTTCTTCAGGATCCATTGCCGCCGATCTTGTCATCCAGTTACTCAGTTTATGCAAGAGGAAAAAAGAAGGGTTGCTGTTCATTCCGCCCGGGCAAAGAACACTGACCATCACACCGTCTTTTTTTAATTCTCTTTTCAGGCTTTTTGAAAAAAAATGAATGAATGATTTGGTGGCGCCATATACTTGTTTTTTTACCAGGTAAAAGAAAATGCAAAGGCTGCTTACATTAAGAATATATGACCTTGAATTCTTTTTCAACTCCGGCAGCAACAGGTAAGTAAGATGAACGGTGGCTAACACATTCAGCGAGATCTGGTTTTTAAAAAAATCAAAAGCGCATTCATCAAAATTCACAGAGCCACCGATGCCGGCATTATTGATGAGCATGTTAATGCTAATCTGGTGTTTTTTGATAAAACCGGCAAGCGCAATACGATTCACTTCCAGCAATAGATCGGTTTCGTATTCGCACACAAGTACTTTAAATTTTCGCCGTATGTAAGAAGCCAGTTGATATAATTCAATACCGGGCAACGCAACAAGAAAAACATTCATTCCTTTGGATGCACATTCTATGGCCAATGCTTTTCCCAAACCTTCACTGGCGCCTGTGATCAGTGTAAAATGATCATTGAAAGCGGAGTTCATAATTTTTTGATTTAAGGTGATCAATAGTTGTTTGAATACCTTCTTCAAACGGGGTGATTGTATATCCCAACTGGCGAATAGCTTTGGAACAATCGAACATTTTAGATAATTGAATTCGCTGCGCCAGTTTGGGAGTGAAAGTGGGTTCGTATCGGGAAAGTTTGGCCATTGCCATTTCCATCCACGCCCATGTTTGTATCATTGCCGAAGGAATTCTTATAAATACCGGTTTACGGCCGCTGTACGCCACAATTGTATCTACCAGTTTTTTATATGAAATATTTTCACCGCCGAGTATGTATCGTTCTCCACCCAATCCTTTTTCCATGGCAAGAATATGTCCGCGGATCACGTCATCAATAAAAGCATAGTTGGCTTTTGTGTCCAGGTTCCAGGGAAGCGGTACCGGGTTTTTATTTAATATTTGAGTGATAAAACGATTGATGGCATTACTGTATCGTTCTAATCCCGGTCCAAACACTCTGGGCGGATTCACGATAACAGTAAATAAACCTTTATAACAATATTCTCGTACCAATTTTTCGGCAAGGTGTTTAGAAAGATCATAATCGCTGTCGAAAGAACCGATGCGAGGATCATTTTCGTTATAAATATGATCTTCATCCGGACCCCATACACCGCAACTGCTGGTGTACACTAATTTGTTGACGCCTTCTTTTTTTGCAGCCTGCAATACATTCTCTGTTCCGCCTACATTTATTTTATAAAAAAGTTCACGATCCTTATCCCACAATTTTGCGAATGCAGCAGCATGATATACCTGCCTGCAATCTTTCATCGAAATGGCCAGGCTATCCGGATCCAGTATGTCACCGACAAAAACACGGATATTGTGATGGTGAAAAAGATGTCCGGAAGCTGAAGACCGTACCAGCGCATGAACGTGATGGCCCCGTTCGGCCAGTACATGTGTCAGCTTATTCCCGATATAACCGGAAGCTCCTGTGACGAGTATTTTCATATCAATGCGTTTTTTGGTTTAGAAAATTTTTGTACAAGGTTTATTTCATATGTCATAGACAAAGCAACATGCAGTAACATTGCGGGCCAAACTGCATTCAGCCAGATACAAACCATACACAGCAACACACCAAACGGAATGCAGGCGATCATTTCTTTTTTACCGGCAGGCGCATGCAGTAAAGTGTAGAGCACAACATTTAATACAACAGCATAAGTGATCCCGAGATAACTGACGCTATCTTTTAGCAGATAACCACGGAGAAAAATTTCGTAAGCAAATAAATAGAGAAGTCTCAATAAAACATACCGTGTTACAAAGTCTGAACGGAATATCTTAAAAGTTTTTTGATCAATTACTAATTTTTGAAACAGGTTTTCGGATTGTATTCGGGCAAACAAAATAACAGCGACGAATAAAAGAATTACGACCACAACAGGGAACAAGTCACGAACAGTTCTTCCAAAAACCATTGCACTCAGGTCACGATCCAATATAAATGCCGGAACTATTCCAAGAAAAATAATACCTCCGATCTGCGATGCGAACAGTGCTCCTGTATTATGAGCCGGACCTTTTTCATCAAACAATTTGTTTCCGCCATTGTATTTACTCCATAACAGCACCGACAGGAAAGCGCCATAACAAATTGCATATTTAACAATGAGGATGCTGGTTGACATACAAATGTTTTTTATTTTTTCAAAACAATCATTACAGAATACCAGGTACTATGTGCTTCTACCAAAGTCAAAACACCATTTTGGTAGTAGTAATAATTGGTGTTACCATCCGGAAGCGAAAGCTTATACTTGTGCTCTTCCAGTTTTTTGATCTCAAGGAAACGCTGAAAATTGTCTGAATACACGTATTGAACATTTGACGGTTCCGTGCTATACAAACTCAGCATATTATATGTAATAGGATAGATCGGCATGGTTTCGGAATTCGCTCCTGTACGAACCTGGTATTCATTATTCACTGCCTGGTGTTGTTTATTTGCTTTTTCTTTTCCGTTCAGCTTTCTATAAATAGAAGAATGATACAGGACACCATTCTGATACTCTGCTTCCTCTTTGGCGCTGCCGGAGTAGCTGAGAAATAAAATTTTTCCTTTGACTTGCGACTCCATTTGCATTTGTTTTACACCTGAAATATTTGTTTCGGTGAAATGAATACCGCCGACAATATCGGAGCCTCTCATGATCGTATAAGTGAGATCCTTTGTTTGGCCAACAGCAAACATTGCAAAACAGATCAGCAGTATGAAGAATATCGCCCCGGCAATTTTGTATATTGATGGTTGGATTGCATTGAGAATGTTTCGGAAAAATTGTCTGCGGCTGCCGGCTCTTTTATATTTTTTTATCAGCCAAAGAACGATTACGGGGATCATAAAAAAAATTTTAATGATTATAAATATGTTTTTAGCTCAGTAAAACTCCCGATAGAAATACATGCGGATCTAATGCGGTTCGGGAGATCATCGGTTGCGGATACGGACCTGTACTGATACGGATAAAATTGCTTTCAGCGAGGATCGACCAGATATAATTATTTTGAGGTTTCTCCATTGGAATAATAATTTCGGGAAGCAATTCAGGAAGGAGCCCGGCCCAGCATTGTTTTTCCAATTCTTCGCCTGCTGAAAGAGTATCATTGCGTGACTCCTTTTTTTCACAGGCCAATTGCCTTTTTGAAAAGCTGGTGTTCGTAAACAGCAGGATTTCGAGCTGCAGAGTATCATGTTTCATGATCGTTGATTTTGTAATCCAAACCTAACATTATCATCCACCGATTTATAATTGAATTTTGCATCAGGAGTTTACTGATTTGCAGATTTTGCAACTAGCTTTAGTGGTGAGTTGGACACCATCAGGATAATGAAAGCGCAGCTCTCCTTAACCGAAGGGTTGCGTTTTTGCAA
>DASZPW010000491.1:0-24643 GCA_035550155.1 Chitinophagaceae bacterium
TCTTTTTCCTGCTCACTCTGGCCTGATAACCGGATGCTAACATCAGCAGGTATTCTTTCTTTGGATTTAAAATCATCGATCTTATATCCGAGCTCTTTATTGATATTGGCTACCTGTGACAGATCCAGCACATTCGATTGCAACTGGATCGTTCTCTTTTCATTTTTCCGGCGAATGCCGCCTGCTGTATTTGTATATTCCACTTTGGCAATTGCATTCAATGGCACTTGTTTCACTGCCATAGTGTTGAAATCACGAAATGTGATTCGCATATTCATCAGGTCCGTAATATTATTTCGCACCAGGTCGCTGTAGCGTAATTGAATTTTATATTCATCTTCACCCTGTTTCAGTTTGCTGACTTCTTTTCCGAAAACCGCCGTACGCAGATACATCCCAACCTGGCCGGTACTCAATCCTTCCATCAACGCTTTTTCTCTGTCAACAGTGATAGTGATCTCGGGGTTATTCAGATCCACATCCATCGCAAGCTTTTCAATGCCTTCCACTTTATTAGTGTCTAAATAATTGTTGAGATCCGTCGCCACTTTTGCAATTTCCTGGAAATTATCACCGGCGATTTCAATATTCACCGGCGGATCAGTAGGTGGGCCATTGTCTTCTTTATTTACTGTGATCTCTGCACCGGGTATTCCTTTCATAGCTTCCCGGATCTGATTCATATAAGGGCCGGTGCTGATGCCATTTCTTTTTTCAAATTCAACAAACGAAACCTGTATCCGGCCCAGGTTTGGTTGAATGCTTTTATTATTATCACGGGGATTATTAGCTCCCAATGCTACGTTGGAAATAATACTTTCTACAATGGAACCCGGTTGTCCCGGATGTTCTTTTTCCAAAACTTTGTACACTCTTTTTTCCAAAACAGTTGTTATGGAATCAGTGAATTTCACACTTGTTCCCACCGGTAATTTCAAATACACGTAAATGAAATTCGGATCACCGTCGGGGAAAAAAGGTTTGGGATTATTTCTTAATACCAATAAAAAAGTAGAGACAATAAACAGTACAAATAAGTACAATAGCAAACGTACCGGTCTTCCTTTATACAAAGCCCAGCGCAATAATTTTTCGTAGCGATTCATCAGCTTCGGCAACATATTTTGCTGAAACCAATGAATACCATCCCGCAAAATAAAAACATTCAATATCGATGCCAGTGAAATAAAGATCAGGAAATTTCCTAATCCATGCCATCCTGCAAAATTGAGTAAAAGACCGAATGCAATAAAAGTCCAGAACCACCATTTTTTGAAAAGACTCATTTTTGACCGCTCAAATTCTTTTCCTTCCGGACGCATGAAACTTACTGCGAACACCGGGTTGATAATAAATGCCACAATCAATGAAGCGGTTAATGTAAGGATCAGCATTGTTGGCAAATAGATCATGAATTTTCCGATCAATCCTGTCCATAACAATAATGGAAAAAATGGAGCCAGTGTGGTCAACGTTCCGGCCAATACCGGAACAAAAACTTCTCCCGCCGCCATTTTTGCGGCTCTGACCACAGGAAATTTTCCATTGGCATAAATGCGATGTGTATTTTCAATGACGACGATCGCATCATCGACAATAATTCCCAATCCGAAAAGCAATGCGAATAAGACAATAAAGTTGAGTGTGACAGAAGTGCCCACAATAAAATCCGCTACCGGTAAAAAGAGAAATGCCACAAATACACTAAGCGGAACACTCAAGGCTACAAAAAACGCATTCGTTACTCCCATGAAGAACATCAACACCAATAATACCAGGATAAAACCAATGACAATCGTATTGACAAGATCATTAAAAGACGTTTTGGTTTGCACACTCTGATCGCCGGTGAACTCCACCCGCAGATCATTGGGCAATTCATTTTTTGCCCGCATATCAGCTACGATTGCTTTGATCTTATCAGCCGCATTGATCAGGTTTTCGCCGGAACGTTTGATGATATTCAACGTCACTACATTTTTTCCATCCAATCTTGCGTAGCTGTCTTTTTCTTTTACCGTATCTTTTATTTGTGCAATATCCCGGAGATACACAACCGCATTTGCCTGGCTGCCCTTCACCACAATGTTTTGCATATCGGCAGGAGTTACGAATTGTCCTCTCACCGTGAGGTTTCTTTTCATGTTACCCACTTCTATCTGTCCGCCGCTGATATCATGATTCTCTCTTGAAATAGCATTTTCTATATCATCAAAAGTGATCTTAGCGCTTTGCATTTTATACGGATCTACATTTACCTGTATCTCCCGTTCCGGTGCCCCAACAATATCAGCACGGCTTATTTCTCTTAGTTCTTCAAAACGGTCCTGTAGTTTATCGGCAAACTGTTTCAATTTTATGCCATCATAATCACCACTCACATTCACAAACATGATCGGCATTTCACTGAAAGAAAATTCCTGCACATCCGGCTGAGAGGTCAGATCCGTAGGAAGATCGGATTGGGATTTATCCACCGCATCTTTCACTTTTTGCCTTGCAACATCAGTTTTTACATCAGTGCTGAATTCAACCACAATAAGTGAATAATCCTGCTGAGAAACAGATTGTACTTTATTCACTTTTGCGCCACTAATTCCTTTGATCTGTTTTTCGATGGGACGAGTCACCAGATTCTCAATATCCTTTGGTGAATTACCAACATACACCGTGGTGACGGAAATAGTTGGCACCACGATATCAGGAAACTGTTCCTTTGGTAAAGTGTTGAATTTATTCAAACCATACAATGAGATAATAATGGTGATGATGTAGATAGCCGTACGATTATCTACTGCCCAACTGGTAGGTCTGAATTGTTTGAATTTTTCCTTAAGTCCTTCCAATGCTTTCATAAAATTGTTTTGATGCAATGCTTATTGACTCAGTTCCTGAAAATATTATTGAATAGTTACCGCCTGCCCGTCGTAAACCTGCTGGTAACCTTCTGTAATGATCTGGTCACCGGCATTCAATCCGCTTTTGATCTCGATCTGGCTCTCATACGACTCACCGGTTTCTACAATTCTTTTTCTGGCAATAAGGCGATCTCCTTCCTTTACCATAACATAGACGTATTTATTTTTTTCATCGGTTTGAATAATGTTCACCGGAACTACAATGACATTTTTAGCAGCATAATCTTCAATTCGCACTACGGCAACCTGGTTTACTCTCAAAGCAGGATCGGAAGGAATTCTTGCTTCCGTGGTAAACGCCCTGGTATTTGGATTGATGGTGGCACTTGTCACTTTAATAGCTGTTGTAAAAGACTTGCCGATATCCGGTACTGAAACCTGCAGCGTAGTACCTTTTGAAACCCTCTTTTGATAATTTTCGGGAACTTCCGTGATCACTTTCATACTACCGGTATTTACAATACGGATCTGTGGCCCGGCTGCCGTGGCGCCGGCAAATATCTCTCCTACTTTTAAATCCACCACATCAGCCTGCCCGGAAATGGGAGCATATACAGAATATGTTTTCCAGTTTTCTTTTAACGTGGCGATCTGTTTATTCAAAGCATCCACATTGTTTTTTGCACTGATCAACTGCACTTCCGTACCAATACCCTGGTCCCAGAGATTTTTCTGGCGATTATAAATATTTTCAGCATACGCTAACTGAGTGTTTAATCCATCCAATTGCTGAAGGATCACTGCATCATCAAGTTTGGCAAGCAGCTGGCCTTGTTTTACAACATCTCCTTGCTTTACATATAATTCTTTTACCTGTGCAGGCATGCCGCGGGGCGTGACGACAACAATATTGTCTGCATCTATTTTCCCCTGCAGTTCTATGTAGTGAACAAAATCCTGTGGAGCCAGGGTGCTTACAGCTACCAGCCTGCGGTTTTGCATCTGCGCTGCCGTAGTATCCAATTTGGCAATTTGTTCTTCCAAACTTCGTACTTCGGATTCTATGCCGCTTTGCTCTTTCTTTTTTGCTTCCAGCTTTTTCTTCAGATCTGCAAGTGTACCTTTTTCATTTGAACCACCGGTGCAACCTGCTATCGCCAGTAGAGTTGTAGATGTAATTAAAACAAGGATCTTCTTCATAAAATGTATTGTTGTTGTAATGAATTATAATTTTCCAAGTGCTTTTAAATAATCCACTTTGGCAATGATGGCATCATACAAAGCGCTGATATAATTACTCTGCGCTGCTTTCAGGTCTGTTTGTGCCGCTGTGATCTCCGTATTAGAGCCAACGCCGGCATCAAATTTTTTCCGGGTCTGGTTATAAACCTGCTCTGCCAGTTCCATATTCTTCTTCTGAAAATCCAGCGTGGCCACTGCCGTGCTGAAATTATTTTTCGCTACTTCAATATCATTATCAATAGAAAGTTTCAACGCTTCCTGCTGGTTGATGCTTTGCTGCAATTCCAGCGTTGCTTTCTGAATTTTTGCACGGGTGGAAAATCCGTTGAAGATCGGAACATTCACATGCAGCGAAATTGCCGCCACAGGAAACCAATCCCCATTACTGAAAAAAGTGAATTTGTTCCGCTGCGCATTTTCGTTGTAATACGCATTCATGCTTAAGGTTGGGTAGCGACTTAGTTTATAACGCCTGATATTATATTGTCCTAGTTTGATACCTAATGCTGCATATTGATATTCTTTGCGGTCGCTGTATTTAAAATCAGAAACCTGTGGTAAATTTTCACGTACCTGCTCATAGCTGATCGTATCTGTAAGCCGTAACGAATCTTTTACCGGCATGCCCATCAATAATTTTAGGCCGAGATACCCATTATTGATCTGGCTGGTCACTTTTAATTTTTCTGTTTGCAGATTGGCTAACTGAACAGATACTTTATCAACATCTAATTTTTCTGCAAACCCGTTTTTATAAATTTCCCTGGTGTCATTCAGTAATTTTTCCAAGCGATCGATATTAGCATCTAAGAGGCTGACCTGAGTTTTTCCTGCCTGCAACTGGTAATATATTTTATAAATGTTGGCCTTGATCATTTCTTCCGTCACTTCCACATTTTTCCGGGAAAAATCAAGAACAGTTTTCCTGGCCTGCAAACCAACAAATACTTGTCCATCGAATAATAATTGATCCAATGATATACCGCCTGTAGCCGTCCATTTTATTCCAAATGGAAATTTTTCATAAGTGCCGGGTGTGCCGCCAAAAAATTCAGCCGGCACTAATGTCACCGGGATTTTTGCATTATATACCATGGAAAAACTTCCGTTGACTTGCGGATAAGCGGCAGCAGTGACATCCCGGTTGGTCTGATCCTGGATCTGTACATCCAGCAACGCATTCTTGACCTGTACGCTGTTTTTCATTGCGTAGTCCAGCGCCTGTTGAACTGAAAATTCATGAATGGCGGATGGTTGTTGCGCCACAACAGAACAAGCCAGCATCAACGCTGCAGCGAGCGAATGTATCTTAAGCCGGTTTCTTTTCATGTAGCTGTGATTTTTTTTCCTGTTGATATTTTAGAATCTGTTTATGCCCTTTTATGGTAGCAAGACCATAGAGATAATGCTCGATGATCTCTACTGTCACTTCTGCAAGGTTGTATTTACGGGGGGGAAATACATCCATGTTAAATGCGATCATCATGGATTCCAGCCGGAACCGCGATAAAATATCTGCATTGATCTCCGGCCTGAACAATTCTTCCCTGATGCCACGTTCGATGTTCTTGCGGATCACCTCCAATAAAAATTCATTCTTATGCTTCAGAAATTTCCTGTATGCGTTATGATGAAATTTTTCAAGATCATACACAACAGTGGGATTCATGTGGCGAAACTGTTCCACTATATTTTCCATGGTCAGAAATATTTCCTCAACGGCGTCCTTTGCTTTGTTGAAACATTCCGTGCAATCCTGTTGTCCTTTATTGATCTCAATTTCAAGGGCCGCATCTACCAATTCATCTTTATCATTGTAATATTGGTACACAGTTTTTTTGGACATACCAAGCTGCGCAGCAATATCATCCATTGAAACGGAACGAATGCCGTACCGGAGGAACAACTCATGTGCTTTTGACCGTATTCTATCTTTTATATCTGTTTCCATAACTTCAAAAACGGAGGGCAAAACTATGGAAACTTTTTTCGTCACCAAAGTTTCCATCCTGTTTTTTTTACCATTTATACAAATTTCCACACCCCAAAAGCCCTTATTTTCTGCTATCTTTATCCACGGTTTTATAATGACAAATACTTTACAACAAAGACATCGCTCCTTTATCAGAAAGATTTTCCGGTATTTTTTACAGGGGCTTATCGTGCTGGCTCCCATTGGAGTAACAGCCTGGGCGCTGTACTGGCTTTTTGACCGGGTGGATAATATTCTACGCCCTTATGTAAATATTCCGGGACTGGGTTTTGTAATCATACTCGTCTTTATCATTCTGGTGGGATGGGTCAGCAACCAGTTTTTCATTGGCAGCCTCATCAATCTTTTTGACAATTGGATGGATCGTACGCCGGTCGTTAAATTTATTTATACTTCCACCAAAGATTTTTTTGAAGCATTTGGCGGGGAAAAGAAAAAATTCAGTCACCCGATATTAGCCAACGTTTTTGCAGAAAATGTGTGGGTGGTAGGATTTCTCACTGATGAAGAATTGGAAAAACTGGATCTCGGCGCAGAAATGGTTTCTATTTACATTCCGCAGGCATATCATTGGGCCGGTCAGTTATATGTTTTACCCAGAAATAAAATCAAAAAAATAGAAAAGCTGGCGCCGGGAGAAGCTATGAAGTATGCTGTGACAGGAGGCGTAGTAGATCTGGATGCAGAACAAAAAAGCGAAAAACAAACGGAAGCTGCAGTCAAATGAAAAAAACAATTTTTATAGTTCTTACTACCCTATTTGCTCAACAAAGTTTTTGCTGGGGATTTTTCGCACACCAGGAGATCAACCGGTATGCTGTTTTTTTATTGCCACCGCAGATGATGGTATTATATAAACCCAACATAGATTTCATAACCGTACATGCTGTAGATCCCGATAAAAGAAGATACGCTGTTGCCGCCGAAGGCCCGAGACATTATATAGACATTGATCATTACGGCGCATATCCTTATAATTCTTTACCAAGAAAATGGAATGAGGCTGTCACCAAATTTTCTGAAGATTCATTGAATGCTTATGGTATAGTGCCCTGGTGGGTGCAGACCATGTTGCATCGTCTTACTGATGCGTTCAAAGAAAAAAACCAGGCTAAAATTTTAAAAGTATCTGCGGAATTAGGCCATTATATCGCCGATGCTCATGTGCCGCTTCATGCCAGCAGCAACCACAACGGCCAATATACTGACCAGGTAGGTATTCATGGTTTTTGGGAAAGCCGGATCCCCGAATTGCTTGCTGATAAAGAATGGGATTTTTTTATTGGCAAAGCCGATTACATTGCCGATCCAGGCGATTTTATCTGGAAACGGGTTCTAGAAAGTGCAGCGGCAGCGGACACAGTTTTGAAATTTGAAAAAGAATTAACAGAACAATTTCCTTCGGATCAGAAGTATTCTTTTGAAAACCGGAATGGAACTTTGGTGCGGCAATATTCATCCGCCTACACCAAAGCATACAATGAAAAATTAAAAGGAATGGTGGAGCGAAGAATGCGACAAGCCATTTATGCAGTGGCTTCATTCTGGTACACAGCCTGGGTAAATGCCGGACAACCGGACCTTTCTAAACTGCGTAATAAAGAATTTTCTGCAGATGATCTGAAAGAGTTTGAAAGTCTCAATAATGCATGGCGGGGTGGTTCGATTAAAGGAAGAGAAGAGTAAGGCTAAATATATTTTAAACACTATTTCCGCTTTCGAATGTTGGCACCGGTAACAGGTACGTATCTTTGCAGTTTCAACAAATCGTTTTGAAGTGTTACAAACATCCAGAGCCGTAATTCACAATTTCAATGCCGGGCCATCTATTCTTCCCAAGGAAGTTTTTGAAGAAGCAAGTCGTGCCATCCTGGATTTTAATAACTCCGGTCTTTCAATCCTTGAAATCGGACATCGCACAACTTTATTTCAGCAAGTGATGGATGAAGCGTTGTCTCTCGCCAAAGAATTGATGCAGCTGGATAATGATCATGAAGTGTTATTTCTCCATGGTGGCGCATCGACGCAGTTCATGCAGGTGCCGATGAATTTGCTGAACGAAAATGAAATTGCTGCTTTCACTGATACAGGGGTTTGGTCCGAAAAAGCGATTAAGGAAGCCAAATTGTTCGGCCATGTAGAGATAGTGTGCAGCGGAAAAGAAAATAATTACACAAAGCTTCCCAAAGATTTTTATGTACCTGCTACCGCAAAATATTTGCACCTCACTACGAACAATACAATTTATGGCACGCAATGGCAGGATCTTTCTTTGTTTTATCCATTCAACGTGCCGCTGGTGGCCGATATGAGCAGCGATATTCTCAGTCGTGAAATTGATTTCAATAAATTCGATCTCATCTATGCCGGCGCCCAAAAAAATGCCGGCGCAGCCGGAGTGAATATGGTAGTGGTGAATAAAAATGTATTGGGGAAAGTGAACCGATCTATTCCCACAATGATGGATTACCGCAATCATATTAATGCAGGATCATTGCTGAATACACCCCCTGTGTTTGCCGTGTATGTGTGCATGCTCACCTTGCGTTGGTTAAAAAACAGAGGTGGTGTTGCCGCTATGGAAAAGATCAACAATGCTAAAGCAACATTATTCTACGACACACTTGACAGTATTCCGCTTTTCAAAGGAAAAGTGGCCAAAGAAGACCGCAGCAAGATGAATGCTACTTTCATCATGGAAGATGCTGCATTAGAAAAAGAATTCCTGGATCTTTGTAAAAATGAAGGAATGATCGGGGTGAAAGGTCATCGTTCTGCCGGCGGCTTCCGGGTTTCTATGTATAATGCTTTACCAATTGAAAGTGTACACGCATTAACAGACCTCATGAAAGAATTTGCACAGAAAAAAGGATAACTAATCAATAATCGTTTTGAAAAGAAATGGCAATTATCAAACCCTTTAACGCACTACGACCAAAACCAGAAACAGCACAGCAGGTCGCATCCAAACCGTATGATGTATTAAACAGCGCAGAAGCAAAAGCAGAAGCAAAAGATAACCCTGACTCTTTTTTGCATATCACAAAAGCTGAAATTGATCTTCCGGATACCATTGATGTGTACAGTGCGGCTGTATATGAAAAAGCTAAACAGAATCTTGATACATTTATCAGTAATGGCGTCTTATTCAAAGAAGAAAAACCCTGTTATTATATCTACCGGTTAGATATGAATGGTAATAGTCAAACAGGCCTTGTTTGCGTTTCATCAGTGGAAGATTATTTCAATGATGTGATCAAAAAGCATGAATTCACCCGACCTGATAAAGAACAGGATCGGATCAACCACATGAAGACCATCAAAGCGCAAACAGGAAATGTGTTTCTTGCATACCGGGACGTGATGGAAATAAATGCATTGGTTAATGGATGGAAAACCACTCAAAAACCGGTGTATGATTTTACGGCTTCCGATGGCGTACAACATACCATTTGGGTGATTGACAGGGATATCGTGATCAATTCCATCACACAATTATTCGCAACAAAAGTTCCGAATACGTATATCGCCGACGGGCATCACCGGGCTGCATCAGCTGCCAAAGTGAGCAAAGAATTTCCCGGCAATGAACATGCTAAATATTTTTTAACCACCATTTTTCCTGCCAGTCAATTACAAATTCTCGATTATAATCGTGTAATAAAAGACCTAAACGGATTTGAAGCGGATGATTTTATCAGCGCTTTGCAGGATGATTTTATGATCACATTGAGCCCGGAGCCGGTAAAACCTTCGCAACTACATGAAATGGGAATGTACCTTGAAGGAAAATGGTATATCCTTAAAGCCAGAGAAGGTTCTTTTAACACAGACCCGATCGGGGTGCTGGACATCAGCATTCTGTCGGAAAATATTTTAAAAAAATTATTGGGAATAAAAGATCAGCGAACTGATAAAAGAATTGATTTTGTAGGCGGCATTCGTGGCTTGAGCGAATTGGAAAAAAGGGTTAATAGCGGAGAAATGAAAATTGCATTCAGTTTATTCCCGGTCAGCATTCAGCAATTATTTGATATTGCCGACAGTGGAAATGTGATGCCACCTAAAAGCACCTGGTTCGAGCCAAAACTAAGGGATGGCTTGTTGACGCACCAGCTGTAGTTGCTCTAAATTATTTGTTATTTTGCCGTACGTGCCCTCCTGTTCCCGTTGTGATCCATTTAATTTGCAGTATGAAAAAATTGTTTATCCCTCTTTTGTTGTTGTTCATGACGTACGGTGCATTTGCACAAACAGATGATGCAAAAACGTTGTATGAAACGGCACAGAATTTTATGCGTTCCGGTGATTTTGACAATGCGATCGTTGTGCTGGGCCATGCATTGGAACAAGATAAAAACAACCTGGATATGCAAAAGGACATGGTGATGTGTTTTTATTTCAAAAGAGATTATACCAAAGCACTGGAAGGCGCAAAAAAACTTATAGAGAGGAATGATGCAGATGAAGTCTGTTTCCAGATAGCAGGTAATGTATATAAAGCGCTGGAGCAACCGAAAGATTGTGAAAAAGTGTACAAAAAAGGATTAAAAAAATTTCCAAAAAGCGGACCCTTGTACAGCGAATATGGCGAATTACTCTGGGCATCTAAAGATTATTCCGCCATTGATCAATGGGAAAAAGGTATAGAAGTAGCTCCGTCATATAGCGGCAATTATTATAATGCTGCGTTGTATTATTTCTATACAAAAGACAAGGTATGGAGCCTGCTCTATGGAGAAATATTTGTGAATATGGAAAGCTTTTCTGATAGAGGCACTGCTATGAAGCAATTGTTGTTGCAGGCGTATAAAGAAAAATTATTTACTGATGCAGACCTGATGAAAGGTGAAGAAAATAATAAAAGTGAATTTGCCAAAGCCTTCCTGGAAGGTATGAGCAAACAATATAGCCTGGCATCAAAAGGTATCACTGTGGAATCTCTAACAATGATCCGCACCCGGTTCATACTGGATTGGTTTGATCATAATGCTGCAAAATTCCCTTTCCGCCTGTTCGATTTCCAGCGCCAGTTGCTACAGGAAGGAATGTTTGATGCCTACAATCAGTGGCTGTTCGGTGTTACGGAAAATCCAGCTGCATATGACAACTGGACAAAAACACATGAACAGGAATACAACTCGTTCACTGCATTTCAGCGCAGCCGAATATTCAGAATGCCTGCGGGACAATACTACCAGGCTAGATAATCTCAGACTGTAATTGATATACTGCATTTTTATTTCTGTGTTTTTTGGCTAAATTGTTAATCAATTAACGATTGCCAAATGACAGGAGCTAAAAGACTTTTTGATTGCCTTCAATACCACCTGGAAAAACAACCTGTTGAAGTAATGTTGGCCGGCAAAGAAGGTGGCCAATGGAAAAAATACAGTACACAGCAGGTAGCAGAAATCGTAAATAATTTCGGTGCAGGATTATTGAGCCTTGGCTTCGGACCGGGAGACATGACCCTGGAAGGAAGGGATAAAATTGCTATACTTTCTAAAAACCGTGTAGAATGGATGCTGCTGGATCTTGCCCTGCAGCAGATCGGTGTGGTGTTAGTCCCAATATATCCTACCATCAATGTGAATGAACTTGAATTTATTTTGAAAGATGCTGGGATTAAAGCAGCTTTTGTCAATGATGAAGAATTATTTCTTAAAGTCTGGAGCCTGAGAGATCGGGTGCCTACCCTGACCGAGATCTTTACTTTTGAACATGTAGCAAATGCACGGCATTGGAAAGAAGTGTTTGCTGCTGCCACACCCGAATCAAAAAAAAGAGTATCATCTATTGCTGAAAAAATAGATCCCGAAAGTCTTGCCACCATTATTTATACATCGGGCACCACCGGCACGCCAAAAGGGGTCATGCTTTCTCACCGAAATATAATGAGTAATGTATTGAGTTGCATGTCCTATTTTCCTCCCGGCGAAAGAGCCTTAAGTTTTTTACCATTGAATCACATATTTGAGCGAATGGTGACCTATCTCTATCTATATAAAGGTGTTTCGGTATATTATGCAGAATCCCTGGATACGATTGCTGAAAATCTGAAGGAAGTAAAACCCCACATGTTCACTACTGTGCCAAGACTGCTGGAGAAAATCTATGACCGCATCATGCAAAAAGGCGGCGAGTTGAAAGGCATTCAAAGAAAATTATTTTTCTGGGCACATTCACTGGCAGAAAAATTTGAGATCAATAAAAAAATGGGATTTTGGTATACGTTGCAACTTGCTATCGCCAACAAAATTATTTTTAATAAATGGAGAGAAGGCCTCGGCAATGAATTGAATGCGGTCATCACCGGCGGGGCAGCCTGCCAGGTACGTTTGATACGCATTTTCACAGCAGCAAAAATCGTGATCATGGAAGGTTACGGACTTACAGAAACATCGCCGGTGATCAGTGTGAACCGTTACCAGGTAGCCGATCGGAAATTCGGGACAGTGGGTCCGTTGGCAGAAAATGTCCAGGTTAAAATTGCAGAAGATGGTGAAATACTTTGTAAAGGACCCAACATTATGATGGGATATTACAAACGTCCCGACCTTACTGCTGAAGTCATAAAAGACGGATGGTATTACACCGGTGATATCGGCACTATGGATGGTCGTTTTCTCAAGATCACAGATCGCAAAAAAGAATTGTTCAAAACAAGCGGCGGTAAATATGTAGCTCCGTTGCCAGTAGAGAATAAGTTGAAAGAATCCATCTATGTTGAGCAGGTAATGCTCATGGGCCCCGAACGAAAATTTGTCGGCGCATTGATCGTTCCATCATTTTCCAATTTGAAAGAATGGTGCCGCCTGAATGGGGTTTTGTTTAACTCCACTGAAGAAGTGATAAAAGATCCAAGAGTGCTGGACATGTATAAAGAACTGGTAGAGAGCTTCAATAAATTCTTTAATCATGTGGAGCAGATCAAAAAATTTGAGTTATTACCTGATGAATGGACAGTAGAAGGCGGCGAACTAACACCGACACTCAAACTCAAACGAAAGGTGATCATGGAAAAATATCGGGAAGCTATAGAACGGATCTATTCGGAATGATACCACTGGCCGTTGTATTATCTTCTATTTGTAGTGTCCCGTCGCCGCAGCATCATTTTTTGAATGAAATCGTCAAACTTTTTTTGCTGCTCACCGCTGAAAAGCCCTCTCACTTTTCTGAAATGATCCAGCGTCATCCGGTCTATTACCGCCTGCTTCTCAGCGATCCTGTGACTATAGGCTTGTACGCTGCTATCATTTATTATGGGGCTTTGAATCATTTTTAAAAAATCTTTTCTTGCTTCCCGTATAGAATCAAATAAGGGTCGCACTCTTGCAAAATGTTCGTCCCGCAAAACCTGGTAGTTTTTCTTTTGAGATTCGGTCATATTCAATTCCCGGGCCATCGTTTCAACAGCGCTGTTGGTAGCAGGCTGACGTTTTGATTGATCGGCATGTTTTCCTTTCCACATAAAAAACAGCAACCCCAGGTTGGTCAGCAACAAAACGACCACTGCAATGACAAGAATTTTATTATACGGTTTCATGATTTATTGATTTAATTCGATGGGTGAAGCTTCATTAATGTGATATGCAGTTGCCACGATCTGAATGTTATCATTATCCTTTCCAGAAGTAGTGACAGTAAAACCATTATCACCATTTCTTAATAGTACTAGCACATTGATGAGCAAAAGCAGCACAAGCCCTGAAATGATAATTGCAGGTTGGAAAAATCGTTTACTGACAGCTGCAACAGGCCTTTCCTTTTCCATTCTTGCCCTAAGGCGTGTGTAGAAGAACTCCCGGGGCGATGCCTGCCGGATACCTTCAATACTATTGAGAATATCATCAGTAGTTTTAAGATCTTCTTTTTTCATACTAATTTTTTTAAGGCTAAGGAATAGTTTGTTATTAATAGTTTTCTTTAACTAATGTTTTTTTCAGATTTTGTTTGGCCCGGTGCATCAGTGATTCCACTGCAGATACAGAAACATTCATAACCTCGCTTATCTCCTGGTAACTGAGATCTTCCAGTTTATGTAATGTGAATGCCACTTTCTGATTTTCCGGTAAGCGGTCAATAGCTTTAAACAAACGAGCAGCATTTTCTTTTTGGTCCAGCGCTACACCCGGATGATAAAAATCAGGGATCTCATGTAATGGTTCATTGCCATCACCAAATAACCGCTGCAAAAAACTAAATCGTTTTTTACTTTTTTTGCTGCGTAAATGATCCAATGCTGTTGAGACGGTAATTCGGTATAGCCAGGTAGAAATTTTGGATTCCCCCTTAAAAGCATGAACGGAACGGTAGACCTTAATAAATGCTTCCTGCGCCACATCTTCGGCATCTTCTGCGTTTTGCACAATGCCCAATGCGGTGTTATAGACCAGGTCCTGGTAGGTATCTACCAAAGTTTTAAATGCCTGTTCATTCCCTTCCCGTAATTGTTGTATCAGCTCAAGTTCATTCAAAGGCTAAAGATCAATTTGGGCTACAACTTACAAAAACAAATGATGATTCTGATTAAGGAGTAACCTAAAGTTTTCCAATAAGAAACGGGAAGCACCTATAATGGCAGGCACATTTCTTTCTTATATTTGCAGCCCATTGGTCATCATTGAATGATTATGAGTAACCAATTACTGGTCCCGTAGTTCTCCCGATAGCTATCGGGAGGATAGATTAGAAGTTTCTTTGAGTATGAAATAGTTTGGTCCCGTAGTTCAATGGATAGAATAGAAGTTTCCTAAACTTTTGATACAGGTTCGATTCCTGTCGGGACTACCACTTTATTACCCACACCTGTTGTAAGATCTTAGCTGAATTCTGGTTGTTTATTTTTGTAACAGGTCTGCTCCGAATTTCATTGCACCCGCCTTCAATAAGATTTGACTCTTTTGTGATCGTAATTCTTACGTTTCCATAAAAAAGATCGTCAGCATAAACAGTACATCATACGATTGAACAAGTTTGTATTTTAGTACATCTTATGCTGACGATTTTCAAATTCACATCTATTAGTTAAATGAGTGCTGATGCAAGTTGACACTCCAAAAAATCCGATACATCAACAATAAACCAGAATAGTAATCAGCCTGCTATTAACTATCGTAAATTAATTTACGGAAGTAATACACGGTCTATTACATGTATCACTCCGTTCGTTGCCATAATGTTTGTGGCAATGATGTTGGATGCAGACGTATTGGATTGTCCTTTCACGGTAGGAGCATCACCGGATAAAGAAATAGTAACAGTTTTACCGGAATTAGCAGTTGCAGGTGTGGCTCCGTCTGCCAGGTCAGATGAAAAAACTCTTCCCGGAATTACATGATATGCCAATATGCCCGCAAGTACATCAGGATCGGCAGCATTGATAGCTGCAATATCTGCAAAGCCGGCAGCTCTGAATGCGTTATTGGTTGGAGCGAATACGGTAAATATTCCGCCATTGGACAACAAAGAGGCAACATCAGTACTTCCCTGGCTGGCTCTTACTACTGCGGCTACTAAAAAACTAAAGGTGGTATCAGATGAAGCAACCTGAACGAGATTTCCGGAAGCCGGCAATAACACACGGGAAATAGTATGAATAACGCCGTTGCTGGCCGGAAGATCTGCATTAACAACATTAATTCCGTTCACAAACACTCCCTTTGCATTTTTCGTTACAAAAACAGAATCTCCTCCCGCAGTGATAACTTTTGCATTTGGTCCTGCAGGAACATCTGAAGAAGCAATTTTTACTGCAAGCGTATGATACAGCAGAATCGCTTTCAATTGATCGGCTGTTAAAGAATTAATAGTTGATGAAGTGATGCCTGAAGCCTGGAATGCATCATCAGTAGGCGCAAATACGGTAAAGGGTCCTGTACCTTCCAGCACTGTTACCAGTCCTGCTTTAACAGCAGCAGCTTTTAATAAACTAAAACCCGAATTAGATGCAACCTGAGCACCAATAGTTTGAGATGCAGCTGAATTGGATGACATGTTATCATCCTTTTTGCAAGAACTAAACAACACAGAAATTCCAAGGATAGACATCGATACATAACTTAATGTACCGGCAAATTTGATTTTTTTCATGATGGTATTTTTTGTTTTAAATATTTTGGAATGAATAAAAAAACAATGATGCCTGGAACTTGTTCAAAAAAAAATGAAAAATATTTTTTGACTTAGTATTTTAAATGATCAAAATATTTGAAGACCCCCCAATAGGGGATCGATCTTTCATTTGCAAGATTCCCGGTTATGATCACTGATCATTTTAAGAAGTATAGACAGGAAGTGAGCGCTGAAAAAGCGAATGTTTGAGACCAATAAATGAGTATCTCAAAATGGTAACAACAAATTTTTAAAATAGTTTAGCCCGTGTAGCAAATATTTTTGCAAACAGTCATGCTGATCATTTACTGAATAAAGAAACGACCGGGATGAGTTTGAAGCTATCCCTGGACGAATATTTCTAACATCCGAACTTAAAAGAACAACCGATGAACAAGAAGGTTTACATTTTTTAAAAAAAATATTTTCCAATAGACGAATGGAAATTTATTTTGAGTTTTTCTTTCTCCGGTATATAAAGTCATAATTCACGGTAATGGTCTTGCCTCCATCGAAACTGACATCCTGGTATTGACGAAACTGATCCGGGCCCTGGTTATATAAAATATAATGGCCTTTGCCTACTTTCCCATTTATGGTGGTTTCATAGTCAAAGACCATTGCACTGTCCTTATAGATCCCGTTTACATATAATTGGTTAGCACCGCCCGTTCCTGAATAGAGTTGTTTCCATGAAGAATCTTTGGGGTCATAGAAATTAATACTGTGGCCTGATTGAGGTGAGACCAATGATTCAAAATGCTCGATAATCACACAGCCGCCATCTTCTTTGGTGATGGCGCTTTTTCCCACAATTGAATTTGATCCATTTGGATATACATCCCACTCTCCTACCCAAAAATTCATCTCGTTTCTTTTCGGATCTGTAAGACAGGGATAAGCATTCTCTTTTGCTTTTTTGATCACCTCATTATATTCCGCTGAATTTTTCAATGATTGGAGTACAGGCATGTTTTCCAATAAAATAAAATTTCCAAAACCTTTTTCTACTTCCGGTTTAATGAAATCCAAAGCTTCTTTTCCCTGCCCCAACTTATCATAGGCGGTCAATATATTGGAATACATAAAAAATTTCAACTGGCCGGAAGGATTCAGGGAAAATGCTTTTTTATAATAACCGAGTGAGCCTTTATAATCGCCGGTCTGAAATGTTGAAAAAGCCAATCGTTGCCAAAATAATGCGCTGGTGGAAGTGTCAGAAAGATACGTCTTATATAAAGGAATGGCATTTTCCCAGTCGCCTTTAAAATACAACGAATCTGCTTTTGAAATTAGTGATTGACAGTGTACAGAAAAAGGTACGGCAATAAATATCGCCAGGTTAATGATAAGGGTTCGCATGCATTAAATTTTGAACCAAATTATTTAAAACCAAGCCAAGATTGTCTCCTTTTGAATAAAAAGCAAGAATTGACATGAAGGAAGAATTGCTTTCGTTATTACAAAAATATTTTTTTCTAAAAGTTTTATAATAAACAAATTAGATTCCATTTGTGCCGCTTATATAAATTCAGAAGGGTTATGCAGGGCAACTTTATAATTTGGTTAAAAAGCCGTGATGAACAATTTGAATCCTCCAGCCTGCGACCTTGTATACAAGAAGATATTTGATAATCACAATCGAATTGATTTTACTTGTTTAAATTCCTTTTATTCTGAAAAGATTTTCAATCATTTTAACATCAAGTATGTGTACCGGGGAGTTGAGCATTATAAAACGGAATCAGGCGAGTTTGATGTAAAGGAAGACGATATTTTATATTCAAGTTCTCAAACCGGCAGCGTTCACATTAATAACAAAGACAAATCAACTTCAATCGGGCTTTGCATCCACCTGAGCAAAGATTATTTGTCGCAGCTATTAGATATAAACGAGTTGAATTGCTTTGAAACCGATCCCGATGATTCAAAAGGACGGATCACGGATTTTCCGTTTTTTTTAGAAGGACTTGACCAGCATAAAAATAGCCATGCAGTCAAAGTCTTACACAATTTGTGTGAATCTGTTGAAAGAGGCGAACCATTCGAGAACCTCGTAAATTTTGACTGGCTTTTATCGTTTGCTGAAATAATGGTAAAAGAAAAATCAGAGAGCTTTATTGCCTTTTCAAAAATTCCATCAAAAAAGAATTCTACCAAAAAAGAAATACTAAAGCGATTGATGTTAGCAAAACAATTTATGGATGACGTTTTCCTGGAGCATCCTTCAATCCCCGAAATTGCCAGGATATCCCTGCTTTCAGAATATCATTTTTACAGATCATTCAAATCGGCATTTGGCATTTCACCTTACCGGTATTTATTGAACAAACGACTTGAATTTGCCAAAGAGTTGATCCAAAACCAAAATGCCCCAATTCAAATAGCGGCCTCCTTATCCGGCTTTTCTGACCAATTTGCATTTAGCAAAGCTTTTAAAGCAAGGTTTAAGGCCAGGCCCAGTTATTTTAAACCGAAAGAAGAGCCTCCAATTGGTATAAAAGCACTTTTGAAAAAAGCCATTTGAAATAATTTTTTCATACTTCTGTTTTTAAGAAAGCAAATTCCAAAAACTGATTCATTTCTTTTATGTCAAAAACTGCTTTATTAACAGACGGCCAATACAATGCTGAAGCAAATATTACTTTAGCCCCTAAAAAAGTCTTTGCCGCTATGATAAAAAAGCAGGCCTTTTTATTGTTTACAGCATTCATTATTGGATATAATTACTTACATGCGAGAGATATATTTCTCCAATATTCCTTTGCAAGAAATGATTCTGCCTCATTGACGGTTACACTTTCATTCAATGGAAACAAGACTGGCCGGATGTCTATCAATTTACCGGACACATGGGCTGGACAGGCTGAACTTTATAAAGCCATCACAGATTTAACTTCAGTTTCATCACAAACTACAATCAAAGCAACCCAAAAACCATCTCAATTTTTAATTGAATATAAGCCAGGCAGTACGGTAAAAATAAAATATATTTTAAGAAAGGAGTGGCAGGGGCCTTTGCAATATCCATTCTATTTCCACCCGGTCATAGAAAAAGATTTCTTTTATTTTGAAGGATATAGCGGATTGATTTATCCTGAAATCAGCGACTCATCAAAAATAGAATGCTCATTATCCTTCAATAATCTAAAACCGGGCGAATTCGTTGGTACCAGTTATTTCAGTGGTAAATCATCAGCGAATTTCATCACCACACTCAATGACTTGCGAAATAGTATTTTCTGTGCAGGCAACTATAGATATAAGGAAATAGTTAAACACAATAACAAAATTGTGATTGCTCTTAGCGGGAAATTTATTTTTGATGATGAAGCTGTATTTACAAAGCTTTCTGATATTATTAGTGCAGAAAAAAAATTCTGGAATGATTTTACAACACCCTATTTTTTTTCCGTGCTTTTACCAATGGATGACCAGGGAAATTCGGGAGGAACAGCCCATCATAATTCTTTCAGCTTATTTCAAAGCAAAAACCTGAAGCTGGAGCAGGGGTTAACATATCTAATAAGCCATGAGTATTTCCATAACTGGATCGGACAGGGATTAAAGATGCCGGAGCCTGAAGAGCTTTATAAATGGTTCCAGGAAGGATTTACTGATTACTACTCGTACAAAATATTGAAGTTGCTTAATTTTTACTCTGAAGCAGAGTATACCAACAAACTTAACCAGATAATTCGTGATTACTATTCGTCTGATTATTCTGAAACGCCAAATGAAGAATTAATTGGCAATTACTGGAAAGATCCTGCATTAAAACAACTATCATATCAAAGAGGACTGATCATTGCTTTTTTGCTGGAAGGCTACTTTCAAAATATTAAAAAAGGCACATTGGATGACCTGATGAAAGAATTATATAATTCAAGCAAACCCAGAATGATATTTTCCAAATAATTATTTGATGAAACAGTAATTAAATATGCAAATTCGGATTTGCTCAATCTTATTAATAATGTAAATAACGGAAAGAACAATGACTTATCTGATGTTTTGAAACAATCCAGCAATTATATAATAAAAGACCTGACTCTTGATAAAAAATTCGACCTGGGTTTTAATTTGCCGGAAAGCAGCAATGATAAAAAGATAGTTGGATTAAAAAGCAACAGTAATGCTGCCTTGGCTGGTCTTAGAGAAGGAATGGAAATTACAGGAAGTTTCTCTATATGGAATAATAATACAGAGAAACCCGCAAGAGTTCAGGTTGTTATAGGCGGACAGAAAAAATGGATCGAATATATCCCGGTTCGTGAAGTAAATATCCGTGTACCGCAGATCGTTCTTTAATTATAATTATGAAGGTTTATGAGCCTGCAAGCCCTGATCACTGCTTTGTTGATTGATAACAAGTATTATTATTTGTAAATAATAATTTAGAAAAACAAATAAAATAAGAGTGAAACAATTGTATTTGCTTTTTTCATTTGTCATCACTTCCTGTTTTGGCCTTACCCAAAACAATAAAATAAAAATATTAACTTCTTCAATCGACACAAGCCAAAAATTCAGTCTCTACCTTCCGAATGCTTATACAGAAAATAAAAAATACCCGTTGATCATATTTTTTGATCCGGCGGCGAGAGGCAATTTGCCCGTATCTCTTTATTCCACTCTGGCGGATAAATACAATATCATTCTTGCCTGCTCATTCAACAGCCGCAACTTCGATAATAACAGTTCGGGAATGGCTCTGCAGTCGATGTATAATGATCTTGTTACAAATTATGCCGTAGATAAAAACTGCATTGTTTTAGCTGGATTTTCGGGCGGCTCCCGTGCTGCTGCACAGTTGGCCATTGAAAACAAAGGATATTTTCATGGCATTATTGCCTGCGGTGCCGGATTTTCGGATCGCCAAATAACTCCTGATTTCAAACTCCCTTATGCTGCCATCGTTGGAAATAAAGACATGAATTATTCAGAGCTTCTTGGCGTACACAATTATCTTGACAGCATCGCTAACGACAATATTCTCTTTATAACCGAAGGCGGCCATGACTGGCCGTCTGCTGACTATATGGAATTGGCGATCGTATGGATGTTACAGAAAGATACAGACCCGGTTCTTCTTTCTGAATTAAAAAATAAATGGATACAACGGTACGCTCAAAAAATAACAGCCGATGCGGGTTACGCTACTTATTCCGAAATAGCACAACTGAGCCGTATCTTATCATTCCGTCCTGAAATGGATTCACTCTTACAAATCATCCCGCAAAATAAATCGTTCGAAAAAGACAAACGAAAATTCCAGGAATCACTGGAAGAAGAAAATAACTATGTTTCAAAACTGATCAACACATATAGCAAGGCTATGAGTTTTGATAATATTGATTCAGTTAAAGAGGAGGATTGGGACATACTTAGAAGACAGATCCAATATTTGCAGCATAGTAAAGATAAATATCTGCAACTGGCGGGGGAAAGATGCCAGGATAAAAGTTTTCGTCTATGTATCGAGTATGCAATAGAATTGCTGCGGGCTGCGCAATATGTCGAAGCATATAATACCGCTCATATAGGAACTTTTTTCGCTCCTGATAATTTTAATCTTTCTCTTTTTATGGCCGAGGCAGCTGCCGGTTTTAATGATAAAAAACTCGCAAGAGAAAACCTGAGAACGTCCATTAAAAAAGGGATGAATAACAAAGCAAGAGCTGCTACAGATCCTTTGCTGCTGAAAGTATTCAGTAAAGAAGAATTGGAGAAGTTTTTTGAAAAATAAGCCGGCGTTAAAGAAATATGATTTTTATCTTGTCTTAAAAACATCATCATCACCTTTATATTCAAACCGATTGTAGTAGGCTTTGGAATGAGATTCTTTTCCCAATGATGTTGCATACAATCCAAAAACACTTCCTACAAAACCACCAGCTTCTTTAGTACTAAGGAATTTTCCATCTAGATCCTCTTTCAATAATATCCATTGATTATTTTCAGTTGAATAAAAGAACGAATATTCGGGTCCGTCTGCTACGATACGCAGTTGTATTTCTTTTATTCCCTGAGGTAATATCATTGAAGTAAGCAGATCCATACTGCTGTCTCTATTCGATTGATACAATTGGACCACTGGTTTATTACTGATAACCGATTTACATAAATAATAAAAATGAGTTTCATTCTGGAAGATTGTTAATCCAGCCTTTTCATTTTCTGATGCGGGTGAAAATTGCAATAAAGTGGTTACGGTACATTTCAGGTTTTCCTGGCGGTGGGCAATGAAAGAAGGATTTTGCTTTTCACTGCAGGTCAGCGGTTGCAAATGCAGAGTAAGAAATCCTTTTTTCTCTGATAAGCTATACCAATTGTTTTTCACCGTTCGCAGAAAAATCCAACGCCCATTTAATTTTGGTTGATCAAACTCATCTCTGTAGATCAAATTTCCGTTGAATGGATTGAAAACTTTTTTAGTGATACCTGGCATAGGCACCGAGTAATGATATTTCACTTCTTCAGATGCCGGAATAATAACTGGCCAGTCATTCCTCCATTCCACCGGCGCCATAAAAGTTTCTCTCCCGGTATTATAATAGTCTCCTTCGTAAGGGCGACAACCAAGGAACACTGCACACCATTTTCCAGTTGTAGTTTCTATAAGGTCAGCATGACCTGTTGAAGTGATGGGATGAACCCTGTTTGAATCCAGGTCTCTTTGTGTCAGTATCGGGTTGTTCTCATAAGAAACATATGGGCCTTCTGCATTTTTACTTCTGAAAACAACTTCAGAATGATCATAGCCAGTGCCCCCTTCTGCACACATCAGGTAATACCAATCGTTCTTTTTATAGATATGCGGTCCTTCGATCCAAACAGGTTTTTTAGAAATATCGGTGCCTCCATTGACCAATATTTTTGAATCACCAGTCACTTTCAGATCTTTTGTATCAAATTCAAAGATCCGGATCGTTCGATGACCGGGATACAAAGGTTTTCCCTCCGGTGGGCCGTTATAAACGAAATAGGATTTCCCATCATCATCAAAAAATAAAGATGGATCAATACCTCTTGCTTCGGGTATCCATACAGGATTGCTCCATGGACCTTTTGGATCTTTTGCTGTGATCACAAAATTTCCACCTTTATCAACCAATGTGCAGGTGATGTAAAAGAGCCCATCATGATATCGAATTGCCGGCGCAAATAATCCTCTCGACACTCCGGCACCGGTCAGATCCATTTGTTCGGGCCGGTTCATAGCATTGCCGATCTGTTTCCAATTTACCAGGTCATTGCTGTGAAATATGGGCAAGCCGGGATAATAAGCAAAGGAAGAATTGACGAGATAATAATCATTGCCAACACGACAAATACTCGGATCGGGATAAAAACCGCCGAGGATCGGATTAGAATATTCTAACTGCTGAGCGAAAATGACATTTACAAAAAGAAAGAATACAACTGTAGAAATAATGTTCTTCATTCGAAATAATTTTTACAAAGAACTCATATCAATAACAAACCGGTACCGCACATCATTTCGAAGCATTCTTTCATATGCTTCATTGATCTGCTGGATCGGAATCACTTCTACATCAGCAACAATATTTTTTTCGGCACAGTAATCCAACATTTCCTGGGTTTCTATCGTGCCGCCGATCATGGAACCAATGATGCTTCTCCTGTTCTTTATCAATTTGAATGGATCTGTCTCCGGGTTTTTCGAAGGCAATCCTACTACCAGCATTTTTCCATTCAGGTCAAGCAGTTTCAGATATTTTGCATAATCATGATTGGCTGAGATCGTATTGAGTATGACATCAAAACTACTTTCTGCAGCCTTCATTTGTTTTTCATCCGTTGAAAGAAGAAAGTTATGAGCACCCAAATGTGCTGCATCCTTTTGTTTGGAAGGCGTGTGACTGATCAACGTAACATCAGCGCCGAAAGAAACCGCAAACTTTACTCCCATATGTCCTAATCCGCCCAAGCCTACCACTCCCACTTTCATTCCGGGTGAAACCTTTGCGTACCGGAGCGGAGAATAAGTAGTAATACCTGCACACAAGAGTGGCGCCACAGCTTTCAGATCGAGTTTTGGTGAGATGGAATAAACAAATCTTTCGTCCGTTACTATTTGCGAAGAATAACCACCTTGTGCAACAGTGATCCCATCCCGTTCCAGTGTATTGTAAGTGCCAGTCATATCTTCTTCACAATATTGTTCCATGTGATTCAGGCAATTTTTACAAACCTTGCAGCTATCAATCATTACTCCCACTCCTGCCAGATCGCCTGGTTTGAATTTTTTTACTTCCTTTCCAACATTCACCACTTTGCCTACGATCTCGTGACCGGGAACCATCGGATACATAGAATCTCCCCATTCATTTCTTACCTGGTGAAGATCACTGTGACAAACGCCGCAATACAATATCTCCACCTGTACATCATGTGGACGCAAGTC
>DASZPW010000492.1:0-1865 GCA_035550155.1 Chitinophagaceae bacterium
GAACTGTTGTGTTGCATGTTTCACCTGAATCTGCCATAGGCGGAACGCTGGCATTGGTAAAAGATGGTGATATGATCGAATTGGATGTTGAACAAAGAAAATTGCATTTGGATGTGAGTAATGAGGAATTGAAAAAAAGAAAAGCAGCCTGGAAAAAACCGGAGCCAAAAGCATACAGAGGCTATGTGAAGTTTTTTATTGATCATGTACAGCAGCCGCATTTAGGTGCAGACCTGGATATTCTCAGGGGAGGAAGCGGAAGCGAAGTGAAAGGAGATGTGCATTAGAAAGTAAAAATTCAAAAGTCAAAATTCAAAAATGAAAAGAATACTTGCCTTCGCAGTTTTGCTTGCAATAGTTGCCTGCAATAACAATAAAAAACAAGGAATGACTTATAAAACCATCGGAACGATTGAACGATTGGATCCTGCACTTGATTCAATTATTTCTCCCGATGCAAAAGCAGAGATCATTGCAGACAGTTTTGTATGGAGTGAAGGGCCGGTATGGGTGGAAAGTCAAAAGATGTTATTGGTTTCTGACGTGAAGAAAAACACAGTTTATAAATGGACAGAAGAAAAAGGTAAGGAAGTTTATGTAACGCCTTCCGGTTATACAGGAACAATTCCAAGAGGTGGTGAAATGGGAAGCAATGGATTGACATTGGATAATGATGGTCATCTTCTTCTTTGCCAGGATGGTGACCGGCAAGTGGGAAGAATGGATGCTCCGTTAGATAAGCCGGAACCAAAATATGTGGCGCTTGCAAATAATTACAAAGGAAAAAAATTCAACAGCCCGAATGATATTGTAGTTGACAGCAAAGGAGAAATTTATTTTACTGATCCGCCTTATGGTTTGGAAAAAGGAATGGATGATCCTAAAAAGGAAATTCCGTTCCAGGGAGTGTATAAAATAAAAACAAATGGCGAGGTGATCCTGTTGCTGGATTCTTTGACCCGGCCGAATGGACTTGCTTTTTTACCGGGAGAAAAACAGTTGATCATTGCCAATTCAGATCCGGATAAACCGAACTGGTATATCTATGATGTGAACGGAGATTCATTGATCAATGGAAGAATATTTTATTCTGCAGCTGGTTACGACAAGTCGTCGAAAGGTTTACCAGATGGAATGAAAGTGGACAAGAACTGGAACATATTTGCAGCTGGCCCGGGCGGTTTTTATTTTTTCAACAGCAGCGGAAAATTGTTAGGAATGCTGAAAGTAACCAATGCACCTTCCAATTGTGCTTTATCCGGCGATCAAAAAACATTGTATATGACCAATGATATGTACATATTAAGATTAAAGATGAGAGGTTAAAAGCAAAAAATCAAAATTCAAAAATGAAAAAGCTTTTATTGTTTCATATTTTATTTTTTATTGGAGCAGTATTATCAGCGCAGGATTCAATTTATAAATTGGGGCCTGACTCTAAATTACAGGAAGGTGTACCAAAGGGCACAGAGACAAAATATTCCTGGGAAAGTAAACTATACAGAAATTTCAGGGACTATTATATATATATACCTGCCGAGTACGATTCCACAAAACCGGCTGCGTTGATGATCTTTCAGGATGGGTTTGCTTATGTAAGCGAAACAGGTGATTGGAGAGTGCCGATCGTGTTGGATAATCTCATTTACAAAAAAGAATTGCCTGTTATCATTGGTGTATTTATCAACCCCGGACATTCATCAAAAGATTATCCCGAAAGTTTGTACCGAAGCTCCAACCGGAGTGATGAATACGATGAAATGAGTGATCGCTATGTAAATTTTTTATTACAAGAGATCATACCTGTTGTAAAATGCAAGTATAATATTTCCGATGACCGGAAAATGCATGCAATCTGTGGACTT
>DASZPW010000493.1:0-3895 GCA_035550155.1 Chitinophagaceae bacterium
ATTGCCTTCCACTGCTGCTGTACTGGTGATGCGTCGTGCTTCGCCACCATCTTTGGATACGATCCAAATATCCCCTGCATACTCGAAAGCGATTTGTGTGGCGCTAATGCTAGGTTGTCGCAGGAGTTGTGTGCCTTGTGCAAACAAATGCGTTGGTGCAATAAAAAGGCAGATGATAAAGAAAGGCTGAATAATTTTTTTTACAGGTATCATGCTATGTTTGATTTTATGTTGCAGTTTTTTTGCCAACTGCATTAAATAAAAATATTTACTTCAGGGTCATCTTGTAAGTCTTAAAGAGGGTAGAGGAAGGAAGATACTAAGCTAAATCATTTTTTGAAATTAAGATAACAAAAGCTCTGTTTCGTGGCGACACGAAACAGGACTAAGAGTTTATCAAAAATTTAATTTGGAAAAGGGCTGGCAGTCAGCTCATCGATTGCCTGCTTTTTCATTGTTCAACGGGATGGTTTTTTTATAAGCTCAGTCACCGTCAGATTGGAAGAAGTATAGTTTGATATAATTTCAAGCAATGTCTTTGCAATGCAGGACGTCATGTATATTGATTCAATTGTTTTCGCCTTATCACATTTTTCCAGAATAAACAGTGATAAAATCTCAACGAAGCATATAAAACTTATGCAATGATAACGATGAAAAGAAGATGCCCGCCAGCAAGATAAACGATCTGACCCAGTTCATGGTATTCCATCCCGACCATGCTTTCTTTATTGTTTCAACTTCCGTTAGTTGAGCTGTCTTAAACATAATATCGTTCCTTGGATAGAAATAAGCAAAAGTGAAAACATCAACAAGCACAAAAAGAATGAATGCAGTGAGAAGGCACCACCTGATAGCAGGCGACGATTTCCAGAATAGTATAAGAACTAATAATACAAGCACCTGGTTGATCGGAGAAAAGATTCTAAAAAAGTTTCCGGGATTTATTTGGCTGTAATAATCTCTTGCAGTTGCGATTGATTGAGGAATGGCACTTCCCCATGACCTGGCATCAATAAGTGAATTGTACACATTGGTTAAAAACAATCCACTCGCAAGTATGATAGATGCAAAAAGAAGTATCGTTTTCATGATTGTTTCTTTTTTCAGTCAAAGTTGAAGGAATGATGAATAGGAGAATTGTATTTAACGGACATTATTTATTTCCGTAAATATGGCCCGGCACATTACTTTTTTGTTCCCGGTATTCACCAGGTGTCATCTGTGCGAATGCTCTGAAAGATTTTATAAAGTGGGATTGGTCAGAGAAATCACAGTCATAGGCTATTTTTGTCAATGATAATGGAGTAGTATGAATTAGATGAACGGCACGAAGATATTTTTTATACAACAATAATTGTTCGGTGCTCATGCCGGTAAGCTCGTGGATCTTTCTTGATAAATGCCTGGGCGAATAACACAATGCTGAAGCATATTCTTTTACAGTTGTGGTTTTTTGCATAGGGTTGCCCACAAAATTGTTTAAGAGATGTTCCCGGGAATGTAGTACTATATCTTTACTTTTTATCCATTCTAAGATCACATTGGTGCGTTGAAAAAAAGAATAGGACTCTTTTAATTGATACCAGAGTGAATGGAATGAGGCATTCACAAGACTAAGATCAATCGCATAATTCGCAAACTCACCTGCGGGGACTTTAAATAAACTAGTAACGGCACTTGGTTGAAATTGAATGCCAAAAAATGAATGCCGTTGTGGAAGGTGCAGATGAATAGGATAGGTGTTGAAACCACTGATAAAACACCTGGGAAGGCTGATGTTTTTGTCATTAAGCTTTGCACGTACTGAATTGCATTCACCCAGATCAAAAATAACTTCAACAACTCCTTTTGGAATAATGGTCTCCCGGTTCAATTCTGGCAGCCCTTCCACTTGCCAGATTGAATTTATTGCTGAAGCTGAAATTTCTTGTCGTGGTATGTACAAATTATTTTTCAATCGGAAAATTTCACGGTATTCAAAGATAATTTTTTAAGGCGTTGAAGCCGATATGTCATGATATTTTGACTTTGTCAACATAGTGAAATTCCTGTTGACTTTATTTTCGTTTCAATAATCTTTCGCCTGATACATATACTAAAATATGATAAACAACAGAAAGAATTGCCATGGCCCAGGCCCAAATGATGGATCCTGTTTTGTAAAGAGCGATAACTGCAAGCCCGCAGATCAGTAACTCCTGTATTAGCCTAAACATTTCTCCACAGTTGAACTGGTGAAAATCAACAAGGCCCCAGAATCCGAATCCAACTAATGGAGCAACTATACAAAGAATGATCTTCGCACTATTTGTTTTTCCAGTCTCATATCCCCAATATCCAAATGTGATCACAATACCGGCTTCCATTACAGCCCGCAACCCAAGATTTATCCATTTTAGTTTTGACATAATAATAATGATAATTAAAATCTTAAATCTGTTTTAATCGAACTACTCGATTTGCATCAGCCCAATATGCCCATATTACAAATAACCATTGCAGTTCACCTGCCCAGGCAATAGCTGAAACATTTGGAGGAGGAGATCCGAAAATGTTAGCGAGATGAATTCCGATCAATACTACGATCAATGACCAGAATACGAAAATTCCTTTTTTGTTTACAGACTTTGTTGTTCTTACATAGAGTACCAGCCCTATTAGAAATATCAATCCTTCCACAATAATTTCTAACGGAACATTATTCCAAAGCCCAAAACCAAGCAAAGGAGAATGACCGGGATAAAGAGGCAGATCTTTAGCATGAACAATCAAGTCGAGTATCCAATGGCTGATCACACATAAAAAGAGAATTACTGCATTTTTATAATTTCGTTTAAAGAGATAATACACGAGTCCGAAAAGCAATCCCCATACAAATGCCATCAGCAGGCTATGAGAAATAGGATAATCAGTAAAATTCAGCGGCGCCAATTTTGTGTGTCCGGGTTCTATCTTAACATGTTCCCAGCCCAACAGAATAAATGTGGGCCACAGCAAGTCTAAAAATTGTGCAGCAAGAAATAATGTACCAAGAGAAATTCTTGGAGCGGCTTTCTTAGCTTCCAGGCCAAAACCAAAATGACCAATAAACATAAGAAACATATTTAGAGGTTATAAGATCGGGTTATGTCGGGTATTAGTTCACCGGATGCAGAAAATAAAACAAGATCATCTAACGGTGCGGATCATGAAATGTTCTTACGAAATGTGAAGAATTTGAAGAAGCAAAGTTATTGCATTCAGATAAAAATTTGCGTTTTGACCATTAACTTTTACAAAAACAATATATTTACTTAACCTTCACCAAACAGCCTTACCATGAGCAGTACTGCGCCAAAAACTCCCGAATCAATGATCATCTCGTACATGACCTTGCGAAAGATCCTCGGCTTTCTGGGAATTTCGTTGGTGCCGATCATGATCATTGGTTCTGTAGCCATTGATCATACTAATCATATTGAAATTTCGGTTAGCGCTTATTATTATACCAGCATGAGAAACGCTTTGGTTGGAATATTATGCGGAATGTCTTTGTTCTTGCTTTCTTATCACGGGTATGAGCGAATAGATTCGATCATCAGTAAATTGGCCGGCTTGTTTGCATTGGGCATTGCATTCTTTCCCACATCACCCGGCGACAGCAAGGATGATCTCGTCAGCATCCTGCATTATGTTTGTTCCGGTATTTTTTTTGGCTTGTTATCCTATATGTCTATTTTTCTTTTTACAAAAAGCGCCGGGCACAAAACAAAAGAGAAAAAGGAAAGAGATCGTATTTACCGTGTTTGTGGTATCATCATGGCCGTTTCAGTTATTTGCATTCCGTTAGATGGTATTCCGGCAATTCATGATAGGATCAGTTTTCTGAAACCCACGCTAATCTTTGAAACCT
>DASZPW010000494.1:0-5687 GCA_035550155.1 Chitinophagaceae bacterium
CTGATAGATTTTTGACCATTTGACTATTATGACCAAACCTTCCTTACCACAAGGCACCAGGGATTTCGGGCCGGAAATTGTCCGCAAGCGTAATTTTATTTTCACCACGATCAGAAATGTTTTTGAACGTTACGGATTTCAACCATTGGAAACTCCGGCAATGGAAAATATTGAAACCCTGATGGGGAAATATGGTGAGGAAGGAGATAAACTGATTTTTAAAATTCTAAATAACGGTTTGGATAATCCTACCAAGCAAGATCAGGCAAGGAAGGATTTTGAAAAAATTCTGGAAGGGAAAAATGTACCCGGAATTACTGAAAGAGCATTACGATATGATCTCACCATTCCCTTTGCCCGTTATGTGGCGATGAATCATAAGCAACTTACTTTTCCGTTTAAGCGCTACCAGATCCAGCCGGTGTGGAGAGCCGATCGACCGCAAAAAGGAAGATACCGGGAATTTTACCAATGCGATGCCGATGTGGTGGGCAGTGATTCCTTGCTAAATGAAATGGAATTGGCCAATATTTATCATGAGGTATTTACTCAATTAGGAATTACAAATTATGAATTACGAATTAATCACAGAAAAATCCTGACGGCGTTGGCGGAATTATGCGGCGGCGCTGAAAGAATGAATGATATCGCTATTGCAATAGATAAATTGGATAAGATCGGTTTGGAAAGAGTAAAAGATGAATTAAATAAGAAAGGATTTACTCAACAACAAACAGCTGTCATTGAAAATTACCTTTCTGTTTCAGGGACAAACGAAGAAAAGCTTTCCAAAATAAAATCGCTTTTAAATAATAATGACACCGGGGAAAAAGGAATTACTGAACTTGAATACCTGATCGCCAACTCACGACCTGCCTTGGCGGCAGGCAGGCTCACGACTCACGACTCACCTCTCATTACTCATCACTCATCACTCACAATTGATTTCACCCTGGCCCGCGGATTGAATTATTACACCGGAATTATTTTCGAAGCCAAAGCAAAAGAAGTAAACATTGGCAGCATCGGCGGTGGCGGACGTTATGATGATCTCACCGGTTTGTTTGGCGTACCGGGCATTCCGGGTGTCGGCATTTCATTCGGCGTAGATCGTATCTATGACGTCATGGAAGAGTTGGATCTTTTTCCCGCAAGCCTCCAGATCAGCACGCAGGTATTGTTTTTTAATCTTGGAGAAAAAGAAAGTAATGATTCATTTGCCCTGATGCAGCAGTTGCGCCAGAAAAATATTCGCTGTGAACTCTACCATGAAAAAGCGAAATTTGATAAACAATTCAAATATGCGGAGAAAAAAAATATTCCGTACATCATTATTATCGGTGAAGAAGAAATAAAGAACAAAAATTGCAAGATCAAAAATCTTGCTACCGGAAAACAGCAGGAATTGTCGTGGAATGATCTTTCGGAATTTTCATTTACTTAAAGCTTAAACAAAACCTCATATGAAAAAAATTTTTTTACCTGTCATCATCTTTGCATCGCTTGCAGCAGTCATCAGTTCCTGCAAAAAAAAGGATACAACCGGATTACTGATCCCGAAAGACGCAGCAATGGCGGTACATTTCAATGCCGCTTCTTTTTCTTCCAAACTCAGTTGGGATGATATAAAAGCCACAAACTGGTTTCAGAAAATACAAGCTGATAGCCGGGATAGTTTAGCGCAGCAATTCCTGGCCGATCCCGCCAGCAGCGGAATGGATCTGAAATCTGATTTTGTGTATTTCATTAAAATGAGAATGAACGGAGCCTACTTTGTTGTTGATGGCAAGCTGAAAGATGACGCTGCATTTGCCGCTTATTGCAAAAAGATTTTTCCTGCCGGAACTCCATCGCAGGACGGCGCATTTTCTTTTATCAGTAAAAATGATAACGGCGCTGTAATATGGAATAAAGAACGTTTTGCCTTTGTGGTAAACACACCGGAAATGATCTGGAACCGTCGTTTTGAAAATCAAAGTCCGGCGGAAGATCAAAAAATGATCACCGCTGACAGCCTGAAAAAATATGGTAAATATGTATTGAGCCTTTCGAACACACAAACATTGGGAACCGATGATCACTTTGCATCATTGATAAGTGAACCCGGAGACATTCACCTGTGGATGGATATGGAAAAAATGTATGCCGGCAATAACATGATGGGCCAAATGTTAAACATGATGAAACTGAGTACATTTTTTGAAGGGAATAAATATGCACTGACATTAAATTTTGAGAATGGAAAAATCACCCTGAAAGGAAAACATTACCAGGGTGAAGAACTAACGAAACTGCTGAAAAAATATCCGCCCAAGCCAATGGACGCTGCCTTGATCAAACGTTTGCCCGCAGAAAATGTGATGGCTGCATTTGTAATAAACTTCCAGCCGGAAGCGATCAATGAAACATTTCAAATTATCGGCATGGACGGAATGGTTAATTTATTGTTAGGTAAAGCCAATCTGACAACGGATGAAATAATAAAAGCCAATAAAGGGAAGATGCTTTTTGCACTGACCGGCGTCGATACAAAAAATGTCCTGGATACGATAAATTCAGAGGCGACTAATGAACCGATGATCTTTCCCCGCCAGCGCAAAGTGGTAAAATTCATTTTTGCCAATGCGATAAACAATAAAAGCGCTTTTGATCGCCTGCTGGATTTTCTGAAAAAAAATTCAGGCAAACTGGATAATGCTCCGGCTGATTATACATTCCGGGTGAAAGACGATTGGTTTGCTGCGGGTGATTCTGCCAATGTAACCGCTTTTTTATCCGGTAATACCAATGCAGTGCCTTTTGCCGATCGAATCAGCGGCCATCCGTTCGGCGGTTATCTAGATTTTCAAAAAATAATCAGTCACCTGGCTGCAAACAACACTGACAGCAGCAGAACAGCGGTGCTTAACGCTTCGAGGAATATGTGGCAGGATATGGTAATGACCGGCGGCGATTTTTCCGGTGGTGCCGTAACATTTTCCATGGAAGTGAACCTGGTAAATAAAAATACGAACAGCCTGAAGCAATTGAACACTTACCTGGACCAGGTTGCTTCAGCATATAAAGACCATTTTGCATTTAATAAAGAAGTAATGGATTCGATAAAAGTTGACACTGAAAAAATGAAATAAAAAGTAAATCCGGCAGCAAAATAGTTATTGAAATTTTCCGGATCTATTTTACCGATCATGCAATTGGAAATACACAACGTATTGCCCCTGTATTTTGACGAAAGCAAAAGGAATCTTTCTGAAATTTGGGGCAGGGAACTGCTGTTTAAAAAAAGTGAATTCATCAAGATCGTCGCTCCGTCAGGCAGCGGCAAAACTTCTTTCATTCATTTTTTATATGGACTGAGAAAAGATCATTCCGGAACTATTTTATTTAATGGAAAAAATATCAGCAGCTACACTTCGGAAGAATTTGCAGAATGCAGAAAGAACCAAATGAGTATCATTTTCCAGGACATGCGTCTTTTCTCCAAACGATCCGTTTGGGAAAATATCGAGATCAAAAGGCAGTTGAACCCGTTTCATCCTGTAGAAAAAATTGGTGAAATGGCAGAACGGTTGGGCATCGGCGATAAACTCCAATCAAAATGTGAGACTTGTTCCTATGGTGAACAGCAGCGGGTCAGCATCATTCGCTCATTGATGCAACCTTTTGATTTTTTATTAATGGATGAACCATTCAGTCACCTGGATGATTCTAATTCACAAAAAGCGATGGAGTTGATCCTGGAAGAAAGCCGGAACAGAGAAGCAGCGATCATTTTTGCAAACCTGGAACGGGTCGATTATTTTCCTTTTTCAAGGTTGCTTCATTTATAAGAACATGAGCGTATCATTTGAAATTATAAAACCATTATTACAAACCGGGACCGGAAAAATCTCCCGCTGGTTTTCTTACGCAGGAATGGGAATTGGTGTATTACTGCTGCTTTGCTCCATACAAATGTTCATCAACATCCGGCAATTGCTGAAAGAAAAGTCCGCACCCAAAAACGGTTTTGACTACATCGCAGTAAGCAGGAAAGTAACCAATGAAACCATGGGACAAACGGAAAAAAATCTTTTCACCGAATCCGATATTGCTGATCTGAGATCCCAATCGTTTGTTCAGGATGTAGCGCCGCTGGTAGCTACAGATTTCAAATTGGAATTGAGCGGCGGCACGATCCTGCCTTTCAGAACTGATCTGTTCCTGGAGTCCATCCGATCAGATTTCTTAGACACACTGCCTCCGGACTTTGAATGGCATGAAGGAAAAATGGAGATTCCGGTCATTGTATCATCCGATTTTTTAGAAGTGTTCAATGTTTTTGCTCCGGCATATGGGTATTCTCAGATCTCACGGGAAACCGCTTCAGGGATTCCTGTAGTGATCACTTGCTATGGGGCCGGAGGGTTGAAGGAAGATTTTACTGCAAAAATTGTGGCATTCACCGATCGCATTAATTCCACATTGGCGCCATTATCGTTCATTGAATGGGCTAATCAAAAATTCGGGGGACAAAAAGCGACACATTATTCAAGATTGTACATCAAAACAAAGGATGCTAATGATCCGGCATTGTTGAATTTTTTAGACCAGAAAGGTTATGAAGTAAATAAAGAAAAAACAAGATTTGGAAGAGTGAAGCAGGTATTGCAGGGAATATTCAGCGGGTTAGGATTGTTCGGATTAATGGTAGTAATACTTTCATTTATTTTATTTTCATTTTACCTGCAGCTGGTAATAGCAAAAAGTAAAGAAAATCTGCAAACACTGCTTGCTATAGGTTATTCACCAAAATGGCTGGGACAAAGGATCACCGGGCAAATGATCCCCATCTATATTTTGATCATTTTATTTGCATTGCTTTTCGTCCAACTGCTTCAATATTTATTTCACCATTGTGTCATGAATGACCGGCCTGAGTTATCGTCATTTATTAATATCATGACATTCGGAGTTGCGTTGATGATCTTTCTGCTTTCTTACCTGGCTAATTCCCGGCTGGTGAAAAAGATACTGTATCAGCTACAGTAATTGAATCGTTGTGAATACAAGAGAAAAAATAGTTTCATTGCGTCCTGCCTTATGGGATGTTTTCATAAATCACCGAAGCTCCCTGTCCTACTCCTACACACATGGTAGCTAAACCAAACCGGGATTCACTTCTTTTCATTTCATGCAAAAGAGTAGTGGAGATTCTCACACCACTGCATCCAAGCGGATGGCCAATTGCAATAGCGCCGCCATTTACATTTACCTTGTCCCCATCCAGTTCCAGATCCCGGATACAGGCAATGGACTGAGATGCGAACGCTTCATTTAATTCTATGAGGTCTATATCTGTAGTTTTCAATCCTGCCCGTTGTAATGCTTTTTTCGTTGCAGGTACCGGGCCAATTCCCATTATTGAGGGATCCACTCCGGCTACTGCCATGGAAACTATTTTCGCCATCGGCTTCAATTGGAATTTCCGGACCGCTTCTTCACCGGCTAACAAAACGGCTCCGGCTCCGTCATTGATGCCGGATGAATTGCCGGCTGTCACAGTCCCATCTTTTGCAAATGCAGGTTTCAGTGCGGCCAGCTGTTCTTTTGAAGTTTTCCTGGGATGCTCATCGGTATCAAATAATCTTATTTCGTTTTTACCAATATTGATTGCTACCGGAACAATTTCTTCTTTCCATTTTCCC
>DASZPW010000495.1:0-3566 GCA_035550155.1 Chitinophagaceae bacterium
TTCATAAAAGGAGTTGATGTTGCGTTGACCGGCAGAAATTTGTGGATCATTCATAAAAATCTGCCCTATGCCGATCCTGAACAAGGGCAAGCTTCCGGCAATGCGTCAATGGGTTTTCAAAATGGTGCCTATCCGACTGTAAGAACAATAGGTGCTTTGTTAAAAGTTAATTTCTAAAAAATTTAAAAATGAAAAAAAATAGTTTCATTCTTATAGCATCCTTTTGCATGCTTTTATCTGCATGTACCAAAAATTTATCAAGCCTGAACGTAAATACAAAACAAGCTGTCAATGTACCTTCTGTAATATTATTTACAACCGGGGAAAAGAGGCTGGTAGATTATTTCACCAGCACTTCTGTTGCTTCTGCACCATTCAGGGTATTGTCACAGGAATGGACAGAGAATTCATACGTTTATGAAGCACAGTATAACTTTTCTGCCTACCAGGCAGAAAGTGGCTGGTGGAATAATCTTTATGAAGGAGCACTTGCAAACTTACAAGCTGCAAAAACGAAGTTCTATTCTGACATATCCGATATTCAGGTGGCAGAAAATAATGCAAGGATCGCAGACATATTGGAAGTTTTCGCTTATGACTTACTTCTGAACACTTATGGGAATATTCCATATAGTGAGTCATTAAATAGCGACATCCCATTCCCGAAATATGATGATGCAAAAACGGTATATGCTGATCTGTTGCATCGATTGGATACCTGTATTACCGGTCTCAGCAATACAACAAGCGGAGCATTTGTAACAACCGAAGGTGCAGATTTAATTTATGGAGCTAATATAGCAGAGTGGAAAAAATTTGCAGCTACGTTAGAACTTAAATTAGCGGTTCGCATAGCAGGTGTTGATGCTGCAGCGGCAACTACCGCAGCAACAAAAGCCGTAGCTACAGGAGTCTTCACTTCCAACGATGATAATGCAATGTTTCCGTATGATCCGGCTTCACCCGGAAACTCTAATCCGTTATGGCAGGCATTGGTATATAGCGGAAGACATGATTTTGTTCCATCAAATTATTTGGTGAGCACCATGATGGGATGGAATGATCCGAGAGTGCCATTATATTTCACCATGTACAATGGCTCTTATAGCGGAGGAACTCCAGGTTTAGCAAATGGTTATGGTAAATTTTCCGACTTTACTCCGGCAATGCAAACACCGTCATATCCCGGAATTATTTTAAGTTATTCGCAAGCGGAATTTTGGCTGGCTGAAGCAGTAGAAAGAGGAATTGCAGTGGGTGGTACCGCTGAATCTCATTACAACAACGCCATTACGGCATCAATAGAATTTTGGGGAGGAACTTCAGGCGATGCAGCAACATATCTTGCTCAGCCTGCGGTGGCTTATACTACAGCAGCCGGAACCTGGCAACAAAAATTAGGTTACCAGGAATGGATCGCCAACTATAATATGAATTGGGATTCCTGGACTGATATAAGAAGACTGGGTTATCCGAATCTTGATGTGGTTAGTCCACCGGTTGCCGCACATGGAAATTTTCCGCTCAGGCTCACTTATCCTACTAATGAGTCCGGATCTAATCCAACAAATTGGAAAGCGGCAGTTACAACTTTGCCGGGTGGCCAGGATGTTGTAAGCGCTAAATTATTCTGGGAGCCATAGAAACAAGTACCTGAGAAATTGAAGTTATATTTCATTGAAGAGGCTGCCACAAAATGGCAGCCTCTTCTCATGATACAAATGAAATTTAAACTAATCGCTTTTAGAGGCTTCATGTATGAAATGAACAAACAAGTTGCCGTCTCAATATTGTTTACTATAAATATAATTTTTCTTCCCGCCCCGGATAATTATTGGATGCGGGTCATATATTGGCAGCACAAAATGCATAGAAATTAACTACTGTTACAGTTGATTTTTTATTAAATCACATTCAATTAATTTTAAGCATTCAAATCATTTATCCAATAATGAGCCACACACATCATCACGAATCAGAACATGGACATCATCATCACGGTCCGGTGGCGCTTACGCATATCAACCGTGCTTTTATCATTGGTATTGCTCTTAATTTTTTATTTGTGGTGATTGAGGTCATCGTTGGCCTTTCGATTCATTCGCTCTCCCTGTTGAGTGATGCCGGGCATAACTTGGCTGATGTAGGGACATTGGCGTTGTCATTACTGGCGTATCGTTTATTAAAAGTAAAAGCTAATGAGCGATACACATATGGCTATCGCAAAACATCCATATTGGTGGCGTTGTTCAATGCAGTAGTATTACTGGTTTCCATTGGTGCCATTGCGTATGAAGCCATCCATCGTTTTCTGAATCCCGAACCACTTCCGGGAAATACCATCGCCATTGTGGCGGGCATCGGTATCGGCATCAATGCATTTACTGCGTTCCTTTTTATGAAGGACAAAGAAAAAGACATCAATATCAAAAGCGCATACCTGCATTTGCTCAGTGATGCATTGGTATCATTGGGCCTGGTAATTGCGGGCATTGTTATTCATTATACCAATTGGTATTGGCTCGATCCTGTTTTCAGTATCATCATTGCTATCGTGATCGTATTAGGTACCTGGAGTTTATTGCGCCACAGTCTTCGCTTGTCATTAGACGGTGTGCCGCCGGATATCGATATGCAGAAAATAAAAGACACGGCTTTGAAAACAGAAGGTATTTTGGATATACATCACTTGCATGTATGGGCCATCAGCACCACACAAAATGCATTGACGGCTCACATAATAGTGGATAAAAAAACTACCATGGAACAAATTCAAAAAATAAAAGATCATTTGAAACACGAGCTGGAACATCAGAATATTCAACACACAACTTTAGAGCCGGAAATCATAGATGAAGATTGTGAAGAAGATTGCTGACCCAACCTTTAAAGATTTTTTGAATCACGGTAAGTTATTTCACCCTCACACAGGCCATATCAAATCTCCGAATAAAATGATAACTTGGTTTGCTGCAATTTTTTAATAAATGAAAAAGCAAACTCATTTTGATATCATTGTTCTTGGCGTAGGTTCCATGGGCTCATCCACTTGCTATTATTTAGCCAAACAAGGTATCAAAGTGTTGGGGCTGGAGCAATTTGATATTCCTCATGAATTGGGTTCACATGCAGGACAAAGCCGTATCATCCGTAAAGCATATTTCGAACACAGCGATTATGTGCCATTGCTGGAAAGAGCTCACAGGAACTGGAAGCATTTGGAAAAAATAACAGGTACGAAAGTGTATTTTCAAACCGGTTTGTTGTACTGCGGCCAACCGGATAATATCATGATGAAAGGTGTTCGGGAATCGGCTGATAAATACAAGATCAAATTGTATGCACTCAGTGACAAAGAAGTGAAAACAAAATATCCGCAATTAAAAATTCCCGCCACTTATGAAAAACTATTCGAACCTGAAGCAGGATTCCTGACTCCCGAACGGGCAATTCTTTTATACACGGAACAAGCCATTCAGCATGGAGCGGTCATTAAAACAAAAGTGAAAGTGCTGGAATGGAAGAAAATAAAAGGCAACATCCACGTAAAAACATCTGCCGGAGAT
>DASZPW010000496.1:0-4932 GCA_035550155.1 Chitinophagaceae bacterium
TGACAGCACAAAGATGCATCAGGTTACATCGGAAGAAAAGCCCTGATGGAATGAACTGGATTATTATTATGATGAATTGTACATTAATAAAAACAGATGACCTGTGAAATCACCGGCCTTAGCCTTGCAGCTTTGAAGTGCTTTAATATAAACGGTTAAATTCTCAGTTGATACCGGAGAATCTGCAATTCATACAGCAATATCCCAATTGATAAAACAATCCATTGAGGAATGCGTAACTGAAAGTAACTTACAGGCAGGAATGAGCGACAATACCACACAAGTAAAACCCCTTTCCTATTCCCGGAAGGAATGGATGATCGCTTTCATCTTTTTGCCGCCATTTGCTTTTGTGCTCAACGTTGTGCTGTTCGGCAATACTTATTTTACAGGGTTTAAAAATTTTTTCCTTGCCACATTTATCACTTTTGATATGCTGCTGCTGGCATATATTGCCTGCGGAATGGTTGCTATCGTTTTACGAAACCGATATCCTAAATACAGCCAAACTTTTAAACGGATCTTCACCGGTTTTTTGATCTACGTAGCCATTATGACGGCTGCTATCAGCATCATTTTCTGGGGTTATGATTATTTCAAATTCCTGGGTTATGAGATAAACATGAATCAATATGCATGGTGCCTGGTAGTTGGTGTTTTTTGCAACCTGCTCTCTACAAGTTTGAATGAAGGTGCTGCTTTTTTTGAAAAATGGCGCCAGGTAGTAGACGAAGCTGAAAACCTTAAAAAAGAAAACCTGCAGAGCCAATTGGAAGGATTGAAGGGACAGGTGAATCCGCATTTTTTATTTAACAGTTTAAATTCACTTTCCTCACTAATCAGTGAAGATCCGCTACAAGCTGAAAAGTTCCTGGATGAAATGAGCAAAGTGTACCGCTATTTATTACGGAACAACGAAGAAGGGCTTACTACACTGGAATCGGAAATGCAGTTTATTCATTCCTATTTTCACATGCTGAAAACAAGGTATGGCGATGCACTGGAACTGGAAACAAATATTGACGATCATTATCTGAATTACCAACTGCCCCCGCTCACACTTCAAATGCTGATAGAAAATGCAGTAAAGCATAACATGATCATGAAAAATAGTCCGTTGAAGGTTCTGATCATGACCACCAACAGCGGAAAGATGATCATCAGCAATAATATTCAACGCAAAGACAGAATGGTGTCATCCAATAAGGTGGGACTAACCAACATCAGTAATAAATACCGGTTAATGAAAAAAGAGGAAATCAGTGTGCGGGATGATGGAAAAGAGTTTGCCGTTGTGATACCGCTGATCCAGCCTTGAAAAACAATTCAATCGGCAAAATCATCAATTCATGCGGCAACTTAAAGCAACGATCCCGTTATGATTGTTCAACCAATAAATTAGAATTAATTTGCTCAAAACAATTACAGGAAATGAAAGTTTTTATTGTTGAAGATGAAGAGCTGGCTGTAAAGAAGCTCAGGAAAACACTGGAGTCTGTAGATGATACAGCTGAAGTGGTGGGTGTGGCGGACAGTATCCGGACATCTGTAGATTGGCTGCAAAATAATGCTGCCCCTGATCTTATCCTGATGGATATTGAGCTGTGTGATGGGCAAAGCTTTGAGATTTTTGATAAAGTGGATGTAAAAAGCACCGTGATCTTCACCACTTCGTACGATGAATATGCATTGAAAGCTTTTAAGGTAAACAGCGTGGATTACCTGCTGAAACCGGTTCAGAAAGAAGATCTGAAGGCGGCGTTGCAGAAACTAAAACAACTGAAGGAGATGTTAGGAAACCGGGAAAGCTCCGGTTTGAATGTAGAAAACCTGGTGAAAGAATTACAACAAAAATTACAACCCAAAGAATTCCGGAAAAGATTCCTGGTGAAACATGGGCAAAAGCTGGTAAGTGTGGATGTGGAAGAGATCGCTTATTTTTTCAGTGATGGCAGGTTGAATTTTTTCAAAACGCATGACAATAGAAAATTTGTAGTGGATTACACCATGGATGAATTGCAGGATATGCTGGATGTCGAAAAATTCTTTCGCATCAGCCGCTCCTTCTATGTCTCAATTAACAGTATTGAGCAAATACATGACTATTTCGGCAACAGGTTAATGCTTTACCTGAAACCTGCAGTAGATAAAGAAGCGATAGTAAGCCGTGAAAAAGTAACAGATTTTAAAAAGTGGATGGGAAAATAACAAGCTGACTTTTTTCTAAACCGGCATTTCCAGTTTCACGATAGTGCCGGTATTTATTTTTGATTCGATATACAACGATGCCTGAATAACTGACGCTCTGCGACGCATATCGTTCAAACCTCTGCCCAGCGATGCTGTATCCACATCAAACCCTTTTCCGTCATCTTCTATCAGCATAAAGAATTTTGAATTGCGAAGCCGTAAACTAACCTGCACATATTTAGCAGATGAATGTTTTACCGCATTCGTGACAGCTTCTTTAAAAATGGAGAGTAATTCATACCGGCGAGCCATGTCAAGGTCAAGTTCCGGAACGGCTTTTTCAATATCAAATACTATGGCAATATTGAAGCGTCGCTCCGACTCTGCCGCAAAATCTTTCATGCGTCCTATTGTATCCTGCATGGTATCATTCTTGGGATCGATGCTCCACACCATATCTCCCATTGCCTGCACCATACGGTTGCTGGTTTCGCTGATCTGATCAATATATTCTTTAGTTCGTTCTGTATCCGTATCCGCTTTTGTTTTTGCCAGCTCGCTGGAAATATTAATACTGCTTAATGAATGACTGAGTTCTTCGGTGAGACTGGTTGCAATTCTTGTCCGTATGCTTTCGGTGGCTCGGATTTTTTGAGTTCGTTGTTTATCCAGCCAGTAAAAAAATAAAATGATCAGAATAAAACTGATGCCTAGGAACCACCAGGTCCTCCAAAATGGAGGATTAACAATGATAGCAAGCTTTGTGATATTTTTCGAAGGATGTCCTTCTGCATCTTCTGCTTGTAACAGCAGCGTATAATTGCCCGGAGGTAAATGAGAATAAATAGCTTCATTGGCTTTATCTGAACGTATCCAGTTTTTATCCAGGCCTTCCAATTTATAACTGATGCTATACGTGCCATTGTACCGAAGTCCTGAAAAAGAAATGGCAATAGAATTATTTTGCGGCTTCAGCTGAACCCGGTTTAATTTTAAAAGTGAATCAGTCTGCAACGATTTATTCATCAATTTAAAACCTGTAATAGTAATGTCCGGGGCAGCTTCATTAATATGAACTTGCTTAGGATCAAAAACCACAAATTGGTTATCAGCTCCGAAAAACATTCTGCCATCCGGAGCTACATATGATGCAGCAACGACAAACAGATCGTTACCGATGCCGTCAGTTCGGTCAAATTGAATAACGATCTTACTCTGTGGGTTCAGGCGTAAAATCCCATTGGATGTTGAGATCCAGATATAGCCATCCTGGTCTTTTTCCATAGAGGCGATCCAGCCGGGGATACTCTCCGGAATGTTGATCACCTGTACCATTTTATTTCGGATGGTATTAAACAGGTAAATCTCGTTTCCGGCAATTACCATTGTGGAATCATCATATTTCAAAATTGATCCGGTGCCGTCCCATGAAATTTTTCTATCAGGATCTTTTTCATTGCTCCCGAAATGAAGCACCAATTGATCATTAGCCGGATCAATTACAAAAACTCCGTAAAATGTCGTACCCACCCACACGAATCCATTTTGATCCGTTGTGATCTTCACAATCTGTGATGAAGGAATGCCCGGGTATTGCACTATCCCGTCATCAAAATTTTTTGTTCCTTTTGCTTTTATCCATTTAAAAAGGCCGATGCTTTGTGTTCCTATCCAGAGGTTGCCAAACTTATCTTCCACAATTTGCCGCACCGTTTTGCTTTTCATTATAGCCGGATTATGAAAAACTGCAGTGTTGCTGTGCTGATCGATCTCATAGACACCTGGCTGTGCTCCCATCCAGATCTTGTTACTATCTGCTGAAAGAAACATGCACCATGCAAAAGGGGAACCTTTTATTCCGGGAATATTCACCGGCAACATTTTAAAATTTTTATCAAAAAGATAAAAACCGTCTCCCCAGGTTCCTACAAGGAAATTTCCCTGCCGGCTTTGCATGAAAGACATGACGCCGCCATCACCCGGTTTGCCGGTGCTCCGGTTTGTCTGCCTCACATTTGTAAAAAATTGTGCAGAAGGATTGAAATGATATAAGCCATTTGTATTCGTGACAACCCAGATATTTGCTTCCCTGTCTTCAAATAAATTATTGACTGTTGCATACGATATGCTCTGTTCATTTTCGTAGCCATTATATACCATCTGGAATTCTTTTTCTTTTTCCAAATACCTGGCGAAAATACCAAGGCCCCGTACCCAAATTGTGCCGTTCTTTTGCAATAGAAAACCGCCAATTTCAAAATAGTTTTTCGTAAAAGCTCCAAGATTGTATTTGTCCAGTACCGGCTCGTTGTTTTTCAGATCATATGCATATATAAGCGGAGTTCCCTGGCTCCAGCTATAAAACCAGATTCTATCCTTATTATCAAACATAAAGAATGAAGGAATGGGAACAGACCCGAATTTTTCAATAAAATTTTCTTTTGCTGCATTATGGCCGCTGTAACTGTATTGCCCCGTTTGCCGGTCATAAATAATAGTTCCTGTCAATGTACCCAGCCAATATTTTTGAGTGCCCGGCTGCTGGCAGATATCGTAAATTGTCCATTCCCGTTTTACCGGGATAAAATTTTTCGATGAAGAAAATTCCTGATTTGCTTCATCCCATGTTACAAAACCGGCGCCGACGAACAAAAAAATAATATTCCCGGATTCATCCATGATCAATCTCTTATCATGTAACTGCAATGAATCCTTTCCTTCTATTTTTACAGGCATTTCATG
>DASZPW010000497.1:0-2569 GCA_035550155.1 Chitinophagaceae bacterium
CTTTAGCGAAACATTTTTCTTCGTTCAGTCAAAATAATTATGAATCCGGGCTTTTGCCGACAGGTGGCATTTATCAATGGAAAAGAAAAGGAGAATTTCATTTATTCAATCCTCAAACCATTCATTTTTTGCAGTATGCTACCCGGATGAATGATTATAGTATTTATAAAAAATATGCAAAGCTGATCAACGAATCGAGCGAAAATACTTCGACATTGAGAAGCTTGCTTCAATTGAAAAAAAATCGTCCTTCTATTCCAATAGAAGAAGTGGAACCGGCAGAAAATATTTACAAACGATTTGCCACCGGCGCCATGAGCTTTGGTTCCATTTCATGGGAAGCACATACAACATTGGCTATTGCCATGAATCGCATCGGTGCCAAAAGCAATACCGGTGAAGGCGGCGAAGATGAAAAAAGATATGAGCAACTGCCCAATGGCGATTCCATGCGCAGCGCTATCAAGCAAGTAGCGAGTGCAAGATTCGGCGTTACCAGTTTGTATCTCACCGAAGCTGATGAATTGCAAATAAAAATGGCGCAAGGAGCAAAACCTGGTGAAGGTGGTCAATTGCCGGGACATAAAGTAGATGAGTGGATCGGTAAAGTGCGTCATTCTATTCCCGGAGTTGGATTGATCTCTCCCCCACCACATCATGACATCTATTCTATCGAAGATCTGGCCCAATTAATTTTTGATCTTAAAAATGCCAATCGCAAAGCAAGGATCAGTGTGAAGTTGGTAAGTAAAGCAGGCGTTGGAACTATTGCTGCCGGCGTTACTAAAGCAAAAGCAGATGTGGTACTAATTGCAGGTCATGACGGAGGCACAGGAGCCTCTCCTGTTTCTTCCATCAAACATGCAGGATTACCTTGGGAATTGGGATTGGCAGAAACACATCAGACATTGGTAAAAAATAAATTGAGAAGTCGTGTCACCGTACAAGTAGATGGGCAATTGAGAACCGGAAGAGACATCGCAATTGCAGCATTATTGGGAGCGGAAGAATGGGGAATTGCCACTGCCGCACTTGTAGTAGAAGGTTGCATATTGATGCGCAAATGCCATTTAAATACCTGCCCTGTTGGTGTGGCAACACAAGATCCTGAATTAAGAAAAAGATTTAATGGTAATCCTGATCATGTAATAAACTTTTTCAAATTCATTACACAGGAATTAAGAGAGATCATGGCTGAAATGGGTTTCAGAACAATTAATGAAATGATTGGGCAAGTCAATAATCTTGAAGCAAGGGAAAATATTTCTCATTGGAAATACAGCAAACTGGATCTTTCACCAATATTATATAAGGAGCCTGCATCTATTTATACCGGTTTGCATAAATCAGAAGATCAGGATCATGTTATCGGCGGAGTGTTGGATTGGAAACTTCTGAAAATAGCTACTCCGGCAATCGAAACACAAGAAAAAGTTTTTGCAGAATTAGCAATTCAAAATACGGACAGAACAGTAGGATCAATTTTGTCCAATGAGATCACAAAAAAATACAGAAGTGCAGGATTGCCTGATGATACCATTCATTTCAAATTCAACGGAACGGCCGGACAAAGTTTTGGTGCGTTCAATAGCAAAGGCATTACATTGGAACTGGAAGGCGATGCGAACGATTATTTCGGAAAAGGATTGAGTGGAGCGAAGCTCATTATTTATCCTTCCAAACAAGTACAATATGTACCTGAAGAAAATATCATCATTGGTAATGTTGCCTTTTATGGAGCCACATCAGGGCAAGCGTTTATTCGTGGAAAGGCCGGCGAACGTTTTTGTGTCCGCAATTCCGGAGTAAATGCTGTTGTAGAAAGTGTAGGTGATCACGGCTGTGAATACATGACTGGTGGTACGGTAGTAGTCTTGGGAGATACAGGAAGAAATTTCGCTGCAGGCATGAGCGGAGGCGTTGCATATATATATGATGTCAACGGAAAGTTTCCTGAAAACTGTAATAAGGAAATGGTTGACCTTGATCCATTGGATGAAGAAGATGTTTTGTTATTGCGAAAAATGATCGATGATCATGATCGCTATACTGAAAGTACTGCCGCAAAATTCATTCTGGCTGATTTTGAAAATCAGCTGAAAAGTTTCATAAAAGTATTTCCGAAAGATTATAAAAAAGTTCTTTCCCAAAAAAGAGTTACGATCGGGATAGAAAACCAACAATAAATTTTTAAATAAAAATTTTCATGGGGAAGCCAACAGGGTTTTTAGAATTTACGAGAGAACTGCCAGGTAAAAGATCGGTGCAGGAACGAATTCAGCATTTTAATGAATTTGTAGAGCCCTATTCAGAAGACAAACTGAATCAACAGGCAGCACGTTGCATGAATTGTGGCGTTCCTTTTTGCCATCACGGATGTCCCTTGGGCAATATCATCCCGGAATTCAATGATGCTGTGTATCGGAAGAACTGGAAAGAAGCGTATGAGATATTAAATTCAACCAATAATTTTCCGGAATTCACGGGTCGCATCTGCCCCGCTCCCTGCGAAAGTTCCTGTGTATTGGGTATTAACCAGCCTCCAGTTACCATCGAAGAAATAGAGAAA
>DASZPW010000498.1:0-21886 GCA_035550155.1 Chitinophagaceae bacterium
TAAACGTCTTTCCATGTGCTTAACAGGACCGGCGCCATCGGCCTGCGTAATGAATAGGAATTAAAATCACGAATGACACCAACGATCAGGCCTTTTGTTTGCCCATCCCAAAGGCCAATTTGTTTTCCAATCGCCTGGTTAGGATCAGTGACGCCTAATTTGCGCAGTAAGGTTTCGTTCACTACAAATTCCCGAACAGTATCTGAAGGATAATAAGGACGGCCAGCTACAAATTTGATATTATACGTTTTGAAATAATCCGGATCAGCCCATTTCAGGTTAGCATTGAAATTGGTGTTCTTGGTAGCATGGTCAAACATGAAATCTGAATTCCAGTTTCCATCTGCGGCGGGGCTGGAAAAACTGAAACTTACACTTTTAATATCGCTGTTTTTTGAAAGTTCATTTTTAATAAAATCAAGCTTCGTATGGCTAATGCTGTCGCCGGGAATCGGAACATTTAAAATGGCTTCTTTATCAAAACCCAAAGAAGCATTTTTGAAAAAGTTCATCTGGCTCACCACGATCAGCATCCCGATGATCAGGATATGCGCAATAGAAAATTGCAAGACCACCAGCACTCTTCTCAATGAAATACCACCAGCCATTTTTGAAGTGATCTTTGTTTTCAACGCAGTGATCGGGTTAAACCCGGATAAGATTATGGCAGGATAAAAGCCGGATAGCACCGTGACTACAACCAGAACAGCTGCTAAGAAGAGGATCACAGCCGGATTTTTAAAAATGTTCACGGTCATTTCAACATTCAACAAATGATTCATAAACGGAACAGCGGCAAAAGCGATCAATACCGATATTGCAATAGCTGAAGCTGTAATGATAGCCGTTTCGCAAAAAAATTGTATTCTTAAATTTCTCTTGTCGCTTCCCAATACTTTTCTTACACCTACTTCTTTGGATCGGTTGACTGCCTGTGCTGTTGCCAGGTTAATGAAATTGACGCAGGCAATAAGAATTAAAAATAGTCCGATCAGCTCCAGCGCCAGCACTAATGATTTGCTGAAAGTATGTGACCGGTAGTTTCCAAACCTGTTATCATAGTGGATCTCTGTCAATGGCTGCGCTACGTAAGAATCATTTGCATAATCTGCCGGCTTGTGTTTTTTTGATAATTGTTCTAATGATGTATTAAATTTTGAAATAGAAACCTCGGCAGGTAATTCAACAAAAACGTAAGCCTGGCTGAACGTACTCACCCAGTCAGTAAGGTTTCCTTTTACACCTGTATTTTCAAGAGTAGAATAAGAAACAACCACATCCAAAGGAAAATCTGAATTAGCGGGCACATCTTTTATGATGCCCGTGATCGTATAAATCTCGTTTTTATTTGTACTATGTGTAATGGTTTTTCCCAATGCCAGATGCCAGTCACCGAAAAATTTTTCAGCTGTCTTTTGAGTCAGCGCTGCCTGGTTGGGTTTTGATAAAGTGGTTTTTGGATCGCCTGCCAGCCAGGGAAAATTGAATAGGCTGAAAAAATCCGGCTCGGTATAATACAGGTCAGCTTTGAATTTTTTTGTTTGGGCATTCGCATAATCAATGGCCAGGGGTTCGCCGGAACTTTGATAAATTCTTGCTTCCGTTTTTACCTGCGGTAATTCAGCTTTTATGACAGGGCCTGCAGGAAAAGCGATTCCTGCCGAGTAAGAATATCCATCCTCCGTATGAAATTTGGTGCCGATCCGGTAGATATTATTTTTCTTCGGATGAAAATTGTCAAAACTTGTTTCAAACTGAATGACGAGGAAAATCAGCAGGCTTGCGGCAATGCCAATACCTAATCCTGTAATATTGATCAGCGCATACGATTTATTCCTGCTTAAATTTCTGAATGCGGTTTTGAAATAATTTCTTATCATAAAAAAAGCTTTTAGCTATTAGCCATCAGCTAACAGCTTTGTTTATTATTCCGTTCTCAAACTTTTCACAGGATTAGCCACTGCGGCTTTTATAGCCTGGAAACTAACTGTTATAAATGCAATAAAGGCCGCAATAATTCCGGCTATGATAAACACCCACCATTGTATATGGATGCGATATGCAAAATCTTTCAACCAGTTGTTCATTGCATAATATGCAACCGGGAATGCCATGATAGCTGCTATACCAACCAACTTTAAAAAATCTTTGGATAACAGGGTAACAATTCCGCTGACATCCGCTCCCAAAACTTTACGAACTCCTATTTCTTTGATCCGTTGAGAAATGGTAAAGGCCGATAGACCAAACAAACCGAGACAAGCAATGAAAATGGCAATACATGCAAATAGGGTGAACAATGTTCCCTGCCGCTGCTCTGATGCATATAGTTTATCAAACTTTTGGTCGAGGAACGCATAATCAAAAGGAGTTCCCGGGAAGAATTTTTTCCATGTTGACTCCATATAAGACAGCGCTGAAGCAATATCATTGCCGGCAATCTTCACAGAAACGTTGTTATAATAACTTTGAGAAGGAGGAAGCAGGAGAAATATCATGGGAATGATAGCCTGGTGCATAGACTCAAAATGAAAATCTTTAAGTACTCCTATGATATTCCCTTTCGTGTCGCCATACTTTAAAGCTTTTCCAATGGCTTCATTCGGATTATTCCAGCCAAGTATGCCGGCGGCAGATTCATTGATCACAAAACTGGAAGTATCCGTTCCGTAATCACGGGAAAAGAAACGTCCGGCTTTCATAGGGACATTGAATGTAGAAGTAAAATCATGATCCACGCAAACGTATTTGATATCAGTGCTTACCTGTTGCAGTGAGTCGCCATTGATAGTGTATGCATTCATATCGTCCAATAGCCTTCCTGTTGGTATTCTGGAAGACCTGGTAACGTCTTTAAATGCAGCATTTTTGAGGAGATCAGTTCGGAATGCATCATATTGTTTTGACACTTCATTGGAATATGCCAGAGTCAGAATTTTATCTTTATCAAAACCAAGAGATTTAGTTTGTACATAGTGCAATTGCTGAAATACAATGGCCGTTGCAATGATGAGAATAATGCTGATGGAAAATTGCGTTACCACCAATACTTTTCTGAACGAAATACCCCTGCCACCGATCCTGAATAAACCCTTCAATGTTTTTACCGGCTGGAAGGAAGACATGAACAGGGCAGGATAAATGCCTGAAATGATTCCCACGATAAATGGTGTTAGTAACAGCGGGATGATGATCTTCCATTGTAATAAAGTATGTATAGATAATTCCTGGCCGGAAATTTTATTTAAGAATGGTAAAGCAAGGAATGTACACAAGCCGGCTAACAATAAAGCAGACCAGCACAACAAAACGGATTCTCCGAGAAATTGAAAGATCAGTTCTTTCTTCCTGGCGCCAATTACTTTTCTTATGCCGATCTCTTTTGCCCGCAATGTCGAACGGGCGGTGGACAGGTTCATATAGTTGATGCATGCGATCAAAAGGATGAACAAGGCAATGGCAGCGAAAATATACACCCGTGTGATGTCGCCGTTTGGCTCCGCTTCATAGTCAGTGTGTGAATGCAAATGGATATCAGTGAGCTTTTGCAATCCCAGTTTTGTCAATTGTGAAGGCAATTTGCCGGTATATTCACTTGCCATTCTTCTGTCAAGGAAAGCGGGAAATTGTGCGAGCAGGCTTTTTACGGGATATTTATCCGGTAATAAGATATACGTAAAGAAAGAATTATTTCCCCAGTTGGTTTGTAAATTTTTTTCGCCATACACTGCAGAGTCCTTTAGTGTATTGAAGGAGATCAGGATTTCGGGATGCAGGTGTGCATTGGATGGGAAAGCCTTATATACACCGGTCACTTTTACGTCGAACTGGTTGTTGGCTCTTAGCACTTTATTCATCGGGTCTTCATTGCCAAAATATTTTTTTGCAACTTCTTCTGTAAGCATCACAGTGAACGGATCTTTCAACGCCGTTTTGGGATTTCCTTTTACAACATTTACAGTAAAAACATCAAAAAGATTTTCATCAGCGAAGAAACTGTTCTTTTCATTGAAAATATTGTCTTGATAGCGGAAGGTTGTAGTCCCATTTCCCAATAACCTTGTCATTTTTTTGATATCAGGAAAATCGCCGGGCAAATAATAACCGAACGGAGGAGAGATAGTGCTTAATTGAAGTGCTTGCACTCCATCATTGCTGTAAAATGTTCTTGTGATCCGGTAAATATTATCAGCGTTTTTATTATACCGGTCATAGCTCAATTCATTCAGAATGTATGTGGTGATCAACAGGCAACAGGTCAACCCGATAGTTAATCCAAACAGGTTGATGAAGGAAATGAATTTATACTTTGCCAGGTTTCTGAAGGCAATCTTGAAATAATTGTAGATCATGGCTATACTTTTTATTGACAGCCATCAGCTATCGACATTTAACTAATGGCTATCGGCTTTATTACACCATTATATTTTCCAACACAGTTTGTCCGTCCAGCATACGGATGATACGATGACTGTAACGGGCATCATGCTCGGAGTGTGTCACCATTACGATCGTTGTACCTTGTTCGTTCAGATCAGTTAACATTTCCATCACTTCATTACCATTGTGGGAATCAAGATTACCGGTAGGCTCATCGGCGAGGATCAGTTTTGGACGATTCACCACTGCTCTTGCTACCGCTACACGTTGTTGCTGACCACCCGAAAGTTGCTGCGGATAGTGATTGCGTCGATGCATGATCTGCATTTTATCCAACACCTCTTCTACTCTTTTTTTCCTGTCAGAGGATTTAACGCCAGTGTAAATGAGCGGTAATTCCACATTTTCAAAAACAGTGAGTTCGTCAATGAGATTAAAACTCTGGAATACAAACCCGATATTATGTTTCCTAAGATCAGCCCTTTTTCTTTCATTGAATTTTGCCACTTCAATGCCATTGAAAACAAAACTGCCGGCATCGGGATCATCCAGTAAGCCGAGAATATTAAGCAAGGTGGATTTTCCGCACCCGGAAGGTCCCATTACAGCTACGAATTCGCCTTCTTTTACTTCTATTGAAAGTTTGTTTAAGGCAACTGTTTCCACTTCTTCTGTCCTGTAGATTTTTTCGAGGTCAGTGATCTTGATCATTGTATTTTATTTAAGGTGAATGTTTCTATTGAAGTTTAAAGATTGAATACAAAAAGTTGAAGCGGTGAAAGTGCATAGTCCGTTCCGCTTTTTTGTCCTGCTTTTACAGGTTGCTGCAAAGCAGATTCATTTATTATACAACCGATCTTTTTGCAACAGTTGTAGTTGGCTTGTTTTGCCGAAGAGATTACACTCAGGCAGCAAATTACCACAAGCAGGTAAAAAGTTTTTCGTTTCATGGCTTTAGTTTTAGACCTCCAAACCTCCCGGAAGAGGAGGTTTTTGAGTTGTTATTTAATTGATTGATCAATTTTCGACCAGGTACATTAATACATGGTTGGAATAACTATTATTTCTTTAATACCAGTTCCTGCATGTTTCCATAGTTTTCATAGCTGGATGTAACTACTTTGTCACCGGGCTTCAATCCACTCAATACTTCATAATAATCCGGGTTTTGCCTGCCGAGTTGAATATCCACTTTGTAAGCCGTGTTTCCGTTGTCGCTTACTTTGAACACCCAGTTGCCGCCTGTTTGCTGGTAGAAACCGCCTTTTGCCAAAAGCAATGCCTGCGTTTCATCGCTTAATGCAAGCCTGATCTGTAATGTTTGTCCACGACGAATTCCCTGTGGAGCATCACCTACGAATGCCATATCAACCTGGAAGCGTCCGTTGGTTACCTGCGTATAAACTTTTATGATCTTCAGTTTATAATCTTTGTCTGCAAAAGTGAATTCTCCCATCAGGCCGGTATAAATGCGGGAAATATAATGCTCATCAATATCCACTCTTACTTTAAATCCGTCTAACACATCGATCTGCCCTAATCGTTCCCCTTTGTTTTTTGATTGACCGATCTCAGCATCCAGTGAAGTCAGTTGTCCGTCTATTGGCGCTCTTACGATCAGGTCACCCACTTTTTTCCGGAAAAGAGACAAGGCATCCTGCGAACCCTGGTAAGATTGTTTTGCCTGTTCCAGTTGTTGTTCATTGGTAAGTGAATCTTGTTTTAGCAATTGTTTGGTCAGATCTTTCTTTTGCAGATAATAGTTATAATCGTTTTCTGCTTTTTTAAATTCCTGCAGGCCGATCGCTTTTTGCTGGTATAAGCTTTTATCCAGAGTATAAACCCGTTCAGCTTCTTTCAAAGCGCTTTCAACATCGGTCATCTGGTTGAGTTTTGTGACCGTATTTTGTTGAGCAGCGTTGCGGGCAATTTGCATTTGTGTAAGCGTATTATATACATTGGATTGCTGCGATAATAAGTTCAGCTCAAGGTCTGTGTTACTTAACCTGAGAATAGGGTCACCTTTTTTCATGATAGCGCCATCCTCCACAAATTTTTCTTCCACCCGTCCACCTTCCAATGCATCGAGGTATATAGAAGTCAGTGGCATTACAACTCCATTTACCGGAATGAATTCCTGGAATGGCCCTTTCTTTACTTCGCTGATAGTGATACGGTCCTGGTCAACGTTCAATTTACTTTTGCCGGAAGTGAAATAATAACTGGCAACCGCCAACAGCACGATAGCGGCGATGCCACCGATGGTCATGATCTTTTTTCTATTCCATTTCTTTTTAGCAATTACTCTGTCCACAGTGTATTGTTTTAAGTTTTACTTTTTAGTTAAACGACCCGCACATGGCTAAGGTTACGGGTCGTTATATTCACATGAGAAATCTGTAACTACCTATCGGAAGAGTGTGCCAGAATTCTGTTCTCTGATTAGCAACCATTTGCAAAGCACGAAACTACGAAGATGTTCGTTTTCGAACAACCCCTGTCCGTTTTTGATACACTTTTTTTGCCCTTCTTTTTGTAAAAAATTAGTTGCCACAGCTTTGTAATTATGGTATAATTGCAGCAGTGCGTAGTTAAACTCAATTGAATTAAGACATGCTATTGAAAAACGCTTCCATTTTAGTGGTAGATGACGATCCTGATGTGCTGACTGCAGTGCGGTTATTATTAAAGACCGAGGCGAAAGAAGTGATGACGGAAAAAAATCCGGAAAATCTTCGCTGGCATTTATCCAAAGACAAATTTGATGTGATCTTATTGGATATGAATTTCACCAGCCCGGTCAACACCGGTAATGAAGGCATCTTTTGGCTGAATGAGATCAAAAAAATGGGATCGGATGCGTCGGTGATCATGATCACTGCATACGGTGATATTGATCTTGCGGTTCGATCATTGAAAGAAGGCGCTGCTGATTTTGTAGTAAAGCCCTGGCATAATGAAAAATTACTTTCCATCATACGGGAAACCTTGCGCAGGCAGGGTGATAAGACAGCAGTTCGTTCTTCCATACAAACAGATTCTGTCATTGGGAAAGAGCTGATCGGCGAATCAGAAGCGATGCAGGAAATATTTTTGAAAATTGAAAAGATCGCTCCAACCGATGCTAATATTTTAATTCTTGGAGAAAACGGAACCGGGAAAGACCTGATCGCAAAAGCCATTCACCAGCAATCTTTGCGTACCGGCAAACCTTTTGTGAAAGTAGATGTAGGAGCGCTGACAGAAACTTTATTTGAAAGCGAATTATTCGGGCATAAGAAAGGAGCTTTTACCGATGCCCGGGAAGATCGTGTAGGAAGATTTGAAGCTGCAAGTGGCGGTACATTATTTCTAGATGAGATTGGGAATATTCCATTGCACCTGCAGGCGAAACTTCTGAGTGTATTGCAGAATCGCCAGGTTACAAGATTGGGAAGCAATGAAGCAACTCCTATTGATATCCGCTTGATCTGCGCCACCAACCTTCCATTAAATGAATTAGCAAATGAAAATCGTTTTCGTAAAGATCTTATTTATCGCATCAATACGGTAGAAATAGTAGTACCACCGCTGAGAAAAAGAGGGAATGATATTATTTTGTTAGCAAAGCACTTCAGCAGGATATATAGTAACAAATACATGAAGCCGCTGATGGAATTTGATCCAAAGGCATTAGATAAACTGATGAATTATCATTATCCCGGGAATGTTCGTGAATTGCAATACACGGTAGAGCGAGCCGTGATCATGTCCGATAATGATGTATTAAAAGAAAGCGATCTTATTTTTTCACCAATAGAATCGCAGTCTGTTTCAACTTCAGAACCAACCGAATTCAAATTAAGCGCTATTGAAAAGAATACTATTCTCAAAGTGATCGAAAAACATAACGGCAATATCACTAAGGCTGCCCGGGAACTGGGACTGACACGAACTGCATTGTACAGGAGATTAAGCAAATATGATATTTAAAAATTACGAATGGAGAATACTGATCAGAGTGTTGCTGTTGTTTGTAACGCTTTTCGGGGCTTCATTTCTTTTAGTGAAAGGCTGGTACATTTATTTACTGCTGATCCTTCCGGTCATTATTTACCAGGTTATTGATATGTATCGGTTTCAACGTAAAACAAAAGATGAATTAGACCAGTTTGTAGAATCCATTCATTACAGGGATTTCTCCCGGCATTTTGATGTGAAACATGCGCCGGTTGAAGTGCAGCCTTTGCGGAAAGGATTCAACGAGATCAATACCACTTTCAAAGTGATGAGTAAGGAAAAAGAAACGCAATACCAATACGTACAAAAGATCCTCGAGTTGGTGGACACCGGTATTCTCTCTTATATGGAATCAACTAGTGAAGTGGTTTGGATGAATGAATCATTAAAACGGATGTTGCAGTTGCCGTATCTCAAATCAATTCACTCACTGAGCAAAAGAGATCCGGAGTTATATAAAGAGATCGTTGCTTTGCGGCCGGGAGAAAATAAAATTGCTACGGCGCATCTTGAAAAAAGTTCCTTTAAACTATTATTATCAGCTACGGCTTTCCAAACTGAAGGGAATATTTATAAACTCATCGCATTTCAGAATGTAAATGAAGCTTTGGATGAAACAGAATCAAAAGCCTGGCAAAAATTATTGAGTGTGCTGACACATGAGATCATGAACTCTGTTGCACCAATTTCTTCCCTTGCAGAAACATTAAAGCATCGCTTGCAGCAATCAGTTTCTGTTTTAAATAATGATACCGGATCTGTAGATGACCTGGAATTGGGAATTGAAACAATCAAAAGAAGAAGCGACGGCTTACTGAAATTTGCCGAAACATACCGCAGCCTGAATAAAATAACGAAGCTGAATCTGAAAAAAATATATGTAAGAGATATTTTCGAAAACCTGCTGCAACTGATGCAACCTACATTGGAGCAAAAAAATATTGAGCTGGAAACAATTCTAAAAGATACCGATATTTCTCTTGAAGTGGATACTGACTTGCTGGAACAGGTGATGATCAACCTGATGCTGAATGCGATCGAAGCAGTGAAAGATAAACCGGATCCCCGGATAATTTTATCAGCCTACACTTCCAGTAATCATAAAACGATCATTAAAGTGGCTGATAATGGTAACGGCATGCCGGCAGAATTGCTGGATAAAATTTTCATTCCATTTTTCAGCACCCGCAAAAACGGAAGCGGTATTGGGTTGAGCTTATGCAAACAGATCATGATGCTGCACAAAGGAAATATCCAGGTGCAAAGTGTAGAAGGCGAGGGGACCGCTTTCCTGCTTCAGTTCGGGAATTAAAATGTTTTGCCGGTTCCGGTTGCTGAAAGACTTTTGACAATTCCCAATTCTAATCCTCTTAATTCTGCTAATCCTCTCAATCTTCCAATAGCGGAATAACCGGGATACGTTGTTTTTTTCAGATCATCCAGCATTTGATGGCCGTGATCCGGACGCATTGGTATGGCAATATTTCTTCTTTTTTGAAGCAACACAATTTCTTTTATTACTGCATACATATCTACATCGCCATTGAGATGATCTGCTTCGTAAAAATTTCCTTCTGCATCTCTTTTGGTGCTGCGCAAATGAATAAAATGAATATGATCACCGAAACGTTTTATCATCCCTGTAAGATCATTATCTGCTCTCACTCCAAATGAACCGGTGCAGAAACATAAGCCATTAGCTGGTGATGGAGCTGCATCTAATAATTCTTTTGCATCTTGTTCCGTGCTTACAATTCTCGGGAGGCCAAGCAATGGATAAGGCGGATCATCCGGATGAATAGCCATTTTTAATCCGCATTCTTCGGTAACAGGAATGACTTGTTGTAGGAAGTAAAATAAATGTTCTTTTAATTTCGCAGCGCTGATATGATGATAATTTTTTAAAGCATTCAGGATCTCCTGCGGAGTAAAAGGAACGTCACTCCCGGGCAAACCCAACAAGCAGTTACGATATAAATTTTTCTTTTCATCTTCAGTCATTGCATCAAATCTTTTCTTTGCCTTTTCTATTTCTTCCTTAGAATAATCTTTTTCTGCATCAGGCCGATTCAATAAAAAAAGATCGAAAGCAATGAACGCCAATTTTTCAAAATACAATGCTTTGCTTTTGTCCGGCATTTCATAAGATACATCAGTTCGCATCCAATCCAGTATCGGCATGAAATTATAGGTCACTACTTTCAAACCGCATTGTGCCACATTAACCAGGCTTTGTTTATAATTTTCAATATGTAAACGATAATTACCATTTTGTTTTTTAATATCCTCACTTACCGGCAAGCTTTCGATCACTGTCCAGGTCATTCCCACCTCTTCGATCATTTTTTTTCTTTTGTTGATCTCTTTTATTGGCCACACTTCTCCAACAGGAATATGATGCAATGCAGTTACTACTCCTGTGCAACCGGCTTGCCTGATATCCCAAAGACTTACCGGGTCATTGGGACCGAACCATCTCATGGTTTGTTCCATCATCTTTAATATTGAAAAATTTTATTTCAAAGTTAAGATTGCTTCAGCTGGTTTGGCTGCTCCCAATTCCTCACTTCTTTTACCGGGAGAAGAACTGCCGACAACTATTTTTACAGTTCCCGGAGTGAAAACAGAATTCCCTTCTTCATTTACCAGTTTTAAAAGATCAGCAGATATGGGAAAATTTACTTTCATAGATGAACCAGGATTCAATGTAATTCTTTTAAATCCTTTTAATGCAGATAAAGGAGCATAATCAATTCCTTCATGGGAAATATACAGCTGTACCACTTCATCACCTTTTATTTTTCCAATGTTGGTTACGGTCACTTCAAGATTGACAGTTTCATTTTTTGAAACAGTTTTTTTAGACAGTTTCAGATCGCTGTATTTAAAACTTGTGTAGCTCATTCCAAAACCGAATGGATAGAGTGGTTCGCCTTTGAAATAGCGATAGGTTCTGTTTGCCATCGAATAATCTTCAAATGATGGAAGATCATTATCACTTTTATAAAATGTGACGGGCAATCTTCCTCCCGGATTATAATCGCCGAACAATACATCAGCAACAGCTGTACCTGCTGCTTGCCCGCCGTACCAGTCATTGATGATTGCCGGAATGTTTTCACTTTCCCATGGAATTGCAATAGCGCTTCCTGTCATCATTACGAATACTACCGGTTTACCTGTTGCTTTTAATGCTTTTAAAAAATCAGTTTGTACTGTTGGTAATAGGATCGTTGTTCTGTCACCACCGCTGAAGCCCGGTACTTTCACTCTCATCTCTTCTCCTTCTAATCTTGGAGAAATCCCACCTACATAAATAAGCACATCGGCATCTTTAACGCTGTCGATTAATTTGCTGAAATCAGGATGCGTTGTATCAACAAAGTCTGTGGCTCTTGAATAAAAGATATCGGTGTTGCTCCCTAATTTTTCTTTTAGGCCCATTAATACAGTGGTAACAACGGAAGGGAACCCATTATAATTTCCCAATTGTGTATTTGCATTATCAGCATTAGGTCCAAGCACAGCGATCTTTTTTATTTTTTTACTGAGCGGTAGCAAATTATTTTCATTGCGAAGAAGTACTATAGACTGTCTCGCCATTTTCAGTGCCTGAGCTTTGTGTGGTGCACTTTCCAATGCAGTGATTGGTATTTGTGCATACTTCACCATTGATGGCGGATCAAACATTCCTAAACGAAAACGAATTGTAAATAATCTCTTTACTGAAACATCCAGATCTTTCTCAGTCAATCTTCCGTCCTGTACGGCTTTTACAAGTGTTTTATAAGTAACATTTCCGCATTCTACGTCTGTTCCGTTCAATACAGCGTCGGTGGCAGCGCTTTCTGCATCAGGACTTGTTTTATGTCTTTCCCAAAAATCATCAATGGCTCCGCAATCGGAAGTGACATAACCCGTGAATTTCCAGTCATTACGTAAAATATTTACCATCAGTTGATCATTGCCGCAACACGGCTGTCCTGCATAAGCATTGTAAGCACACATTACGCCGGCAACTTTTGCATCAACCACTAATGTTTTAAATGCCGGCAGATAAGTATCCCAAAGATCATGGGCACTTACATTCACATCAAATACATGTCGCAATGGTTCGGGACCACTATGAATCGCATAATGTTTGGCACATCCTGCAGCTTTTAAATATTTCGGATCATTGCCCTGCAAACCTGCAACGAATGCTTTGGCTATTGAACCAGTAAGAAATGGATCTTCACCATACGTTTCCTGTCCTCTTCCCCAGCGGGGATCACGGAAGATATTGATGTTCGGTGTCCAGTATGTTAAACCAATATATCTTCTTCTGCTGCTGGTATCAGTGCGATTTGTTTCATTGAATATCGCTCTTCCTTCTTCGGCAGTATAATCTCCCATTGTTTTCATGGAGTTCACATCAAATGTGGCCGCCATGCCGATTGCCTGCGGATAAGATGTTACTTTAAATTTCGTTCTTGCCACTCCGTGCAGACATTCACTCCACCAATCATAAGCAGGAACGCCGAAACGCTTGATTGCGGGAGTTACGTCCAGCATCTGCGCCACTTTTTCTTCCAGCGTCAATCTTGATACAAGATCATTTACTCGCTGCTCAATAGGCAACGATGGGTTTTGAAATGGATACTGATATTTTTGCGCCAAAGCTGCTGAGGACAAAAAAAGCAAAACAATCAAATGAGAAAATATTTTTTTCATACAATATTTATTTAAATAAAAGAAAAGTTAGTTGTACGGTTTGATGGTCTTTATCAAACCATCTTCATCATATTCCAATTCTGTCACTTTTACGCTCCGCAAATGTGTTATGCCCCGGCTTAAACTGCTATCATGATAAAATAAATACCATTTGTTATTAAATTCAACAATGGAATGATGCGATGTCCATCCCACAACCGGTTCTAAAATTCTTCCGCCATATACAAAAGGCCCATAAGGATTATCGCCAATTGCATAACAAAGAAAATGAGTATCTCCGGTAGAATAGGAGAAATAATATTTCCCATTGTATTTATGCATCCAGCTTGCTTCAAAGAAACGACGATTAGTATCGCCGGCTAATAATGGCCTCCCATTTTCATCTATTATTACTATGTCTCTTGGTTCTTCATCAAATTCCAAAAGGTCATTACTCAACCGTGCAATTTTCGCACATAATGCAGGTTCATTATCTTTTGGTAAATGAACAAGCGGGCCTTCTCCTGCTGTATTAAACTCTCCGGTTCTCCATCGCTGCAATTGTCCGCCCCAGATACCACCAAAATATATGTAATAATTTCCATCACTATTCTTGAAAACAGCAGGGTCAATCGAAAAACTATTTTTTATTGGTTGTGATCGTGGAGTAAATGGGCCGGTGGGTGAATTGCTTGTTGCTATACCGATCCGAAAAATTCCATCATGATCTTTTGCAGCGAAGAATAAATAATAAGTGCCGTTTTTTTCGGCAACGTCGGAGTCCCACATTTGCTTTGATGCCCATGGCACATCTTTTATATGCAATGCAATTCCATTGTCTGTTGCTGTTTTTTCTTCAGGAGAATTCATGGATAATACATGATAATCTTCCATTGCAAAATGACTTCCTAAATCATCGAATGGAATATTGTTTTCGATATCATGAGATGGATAGATATAAATCTTTCCATTGAAAATATGAGCGGATGGATCAGCCGTGTAAATATGTTTTACCAATGGCTGGGAAATTGCTCTCTTATTCAGATCGTCAAAGTCAATATGATTAATTGGATCTTCGGGCATAGATAAACTTTAAAATCAAACGGCGCTTAAATTATTTCTTCTCGCCAATAAATCTTTTTCAATTTGATCTTCCATCTTTTTATTAATTGCATAAAAGAAAAGTAAAGCAGCGCCGATCAAAAAAGGAATGGATGGATACACACTTACCAGCATTTTGATTCCATGAATAGCTGTTGACGACTGTCCTGTGGTGCTATTGGGAACATATTTATACAACCCCAACAGCCATGTCAGCAAAGAACCACCAAGAGTTAATCCGGCTTTTAACCCAACCATCATAGCAGTAAAAATAATTGCAGTAGCCCTCCTGTTATTTTTCCATTCGCTGTAATCAGCTACATCAGCAGTCATGGCCCAAAGCACCGGGATAGTGATGCCATAAAAAAAACCATGCAGTATCTGGGAAGCAAATATCAGCTTCACTGATGTAGGCGGAAAGAAATAAAAAGCAAGGATAAACAAAGTGGAAATAAATAATGCTATTCCAAATACATCTCTTTTGCCATATTTATCTGCGAGTCTTTTTGATAAAGTGATCCCGATGATCATGCAAATAATTCCACCGGCATTGAACAATCCCAGACCTGCAGACACAGGCTCATCACCAAAAAAATTAATTCCTGCATTTGAAAATGCTTTCAATACAGGGTTGATAAATGTTGTCAAGCTATTTTTGTCAACATAATTTTCAAAATAATAAACGTAGGAACCTCCTTTCAATGCCAGTGTTATAAATACGAGAAGAGTGAGTACGAGCATGATCATCCATGGCCGGTTCTTGCTCAGGTCTTTTAGATCCTGGCTAAGAGTAGATCTTTGTTCAGGTTTCGGAACGATACGTTCTTTTGTTGTGAAAAATGTAATGAGTAGTAAGATCGTTCCAATAACAGCCAGCCAAGACATTAATCGTTCGATACCTGCAGCCTTATCTCCTCCGCCAACATATATAATGATCGGGAGCATGAAAACCTGTACGAAAAATTGTGCAAACATTACCGCCACAAAACGATAAGCAGACATGCTGTTCCGTTCTTTCATATTCCCGGTGATTACACCACTCAATGCACCGTATGGAAGATTGTTAGCTGCATAAAGCAACAGCAAGAAAGTATAAGTGATAGCTGCGTAGATCACTTTTCCTTTATAGGAAAAATGCGGTGTGCTAAATGCAAGGAATGCAGCAATACCTAATGGAATAGCAGTCCATAATATCCATGGCCGGAATTTTCCCCATTTTGAATTTGTTCGGTCGGCAAGGGCGCCGATAATAGGATTGAATCCAAATGCAGCTACAAGACCCACTACTAAAATAATAACAGAAGCATCTTCTGCTTTTAGTCCATAGATATCAGTATAAAAATATGCGAGATAAGTTACCAGCGTTTGAAAAACAAGGTTAGCCGCTAAATCACCAAGGCTATATCCAATTTTTTCGAATACAGATAACTTTTGAGGGTCGCTGTTGCTCATAGCACCAATTTTATTTACTGTCAGAACGCTTTTGCTTCCTTACCAGAATTTTTTTTCGCTTCGATCACTTTATAAAAAGCGGGTTTGGGTTTGAATTCCCTGTCAAATAACAAAGGATAATTGGTTCTGCCGGGAATGGGCCAGCCATTCAACCAGCTTTGTCCGTCATTTACTCCCCAGAAAGTGACACGACTGATCTTGTCTTTATATTTTACAAACAATTTGAACAAAGAAGAATAATCATCAGCTAATTGCTGCTGCACACTATCCGGCAAACCATTTACATACGGATTCATTTGAGCAGTGCCCTGCATTCTTTGATTTACATCTGCGCCCTGAACATTGCGGTTTAGTACATCAATATCCAGTTCAGTGATCATCACTTTTATTCCCAATGCAGAAAATTGCTGAATGCTTTCTTCAATATCTTTTAACGGGATTTTTCCCAAATGCCAATGACCCTGAATGCCTACTCCGTCAATACGAACGCCGGCAGCCTGAATTTTTTTTATCAATGCAATACATCCGGCACGTTTGGCCGGTTGTTCGATATTATAATCGTTATAATATAATTCAGTATGCGGCGCTGCTTTTTGTGCTAATCGAAATGCTTCTGTTACAAAATCATCACCAAGCGATTGTTCGAAAATTGATTTTCGCATGGTACCGTCTTCATTTAATGCCTCGTTCACTACATCCCAGCCTTTTATTTTTCCATCATAGCGGCTTGCAATAGTGGTGATATGATCCGTCATGAACTGGCGTAAAGAATCAGCATTTTTTATTTTTCGCACAAACGGTGCAAGCTGGCTATGCCAGATCAGGTTGTGTGCTATTACCGCCATGTGATGCTCGTTACCGTATTCGACATACTTATCAGCGAGATCAAAATTGTACACACCCCACTGCGGATTGATCACTTCGCATTTCATAACATTTTCCGGAGTGATGGCATCAAACTGTTGCTGGATCAATGCATCTGCTTTGGGATCTTTTTGCAGGATCTCATTTGCGTTCAAAGCAGCTCCAATGAGAAAATCTTTTTTGAAAACATCTTTCAAAGATGAAATATCTTCTTCGTCAGCTGTAATATTTTTAGATGAGTTACAGGAAAAAAATAACCCCGCTACTATTGCAAAAAATATAGTTAATTCTGACAGATTTTTTGAATACAAAACCTTTTTCATTTCCATGAAATTTATTTGGCAATGCCTAATGGTGAAAAATAAATAAATACAGCTACTACAATTACCACAATGATCAATGAAAGAATTACATCCCTCGTGTTCCAGCTTGCACGGCTCGCTACCCGGTCTTCGGCGACTGTTGTTGCAAAAGTCAACCCTTTAATGTGCTCATCATCCGGTTTTGGAGTGAGCAAGCTAACAATGATCATCAGAACAATTGAGAAGAGGAATAAATAAATACAGAAGTATAGGAAATTGATTGTTGCAAATTGGTGCAGCACTCCTGTGAGATCATTTTGGAATAATTCCAATGTTAGTTTTATGATTCCAATAATGAATCCTACGACCATTGCTGTAAATGCTCCTTTTCCATTGATCCGTTTAAAAAATACTCCTAACAGGAACACTGCAGCAATCGGTGGAGCAAGGTACGATTGAACACTTTGAAGATATTGGTATAAGGTATTTGAAATTCTTCCCATCAAAGGTATCCATGCCATACCCAGCAATACCACTACCACTGTAGCTATACGACCAACTCTTACCAATTCTTTATCGCTTGTTTCCGGTTTCATTTTTTTATAAATATCCATCGTGAATAAAGTGGAGCAGGCATTATACACAGATGCCAGTGAACTCATCAGTGCTGCTAACAATCCACCTGCTAAAAGTCCTCTCAAACCAAATGGCATGATCTGTTCTACCATTGCAGGAAATGATGAATTATAATCAGTCGTTCCATCAGGATTGGTCGGCAATACTAATTTTCCCTGCGCATGAAGTGCGAATGCAATAAGACCCGGGATCATGAAAATAAAAAATGGAAGAAGTTTCAGGTATGCTGCAAAAATGGTTCCTCTTCTTGCCTGCTTTTCATCACGAGCTGCCAGGCAACGCTGAACGATGTGCTGATCCGTACACCAATACCAGATACCGACGATTGGCGCTGCAAATAAAATTCCGGCCCATGGAAAATCAGGATCGCTCAACGGAGGAAACATATTTAATTTTTCCTTCGGTAAAACGGTCATCAATCCATGCCATCCACCAACTTTACCTAGTCCGACGAATAGTAATACGGTGGATCCGATTATTAAAACGATAGCCTGTATGGCTTCGGTGTACATTACTGCATGCAATCCACCTAATACCGTGTAAATTCCGGTAATCACTACTAATATAATGGCTCCGGTCCAAAAGCCTACTCCTAAAAATTGATTGAAGACTAATGCTCCGGCAAATATGGTGACGGATGCTTTGGCAATTACATAACTGAGTAATTGAATAATGGACAACAATCTTCTCGCTTTTGCATTAAATCTTCTTTCCAAAAATTCAGGCATGGTATATACCATACTGCGCATGTAAAAGGGAACGAACACCCAGCCCAAAACCAAAATGATCCAAGAGTGCAATTCATAATGCCCCATTACCGTACCTGATTGCCCGGCAGTACCCGCAAGGCCGACGATGTGTTCCGATCCAACATTAGAGGCAAGAATGGAAGCACCTATTACCCACCAGCCCAAATTACGGTTAGCTAAAAAATAATCAGAGGGCGAATTTTTACTTTTACGGATAGACCATATAGAAATTCCGCCGATAACGATGAAATAAAGGATCACAAAAATCCAGTCCTTTGCGCCAAGGATTGTTCCGAGGAGATGCATGGTTATTGTTTTATATTAGATAATCAGATAAACCGGTTGATTATATTTTCCAGCCATTCCTGTTTTCCGCTGCGCATTTCCGGCTCTCCATTTTCTGCTGCAAAATTTCTGAGATCCTCCAATGATAAATTATTATTTTCAAATTCTTTTCCTTTTCCTGAATCAAAGCTTGCATATCTTTCTTTACGGAATTTTTTATAATCTGATTTTTGCAAAATTTCGTCTGCAATGATCAAGGCTCTTGCAAAAGTATCCATGCCACCGATATGGGCGTAGAACAGATCTTCAGCATCGGTGGAGTTTCTTCTGCGCTTCGCATCGAAGTTGATGCCACCGCCTTTGAATCCTCCAGCTTCTAAAATGATCAGCATTGCTTCTGCCAGTTCATTTATATTGTTCGGGAACTGATCCGTGTCCCAACCATTTTGATAATCGCCGCGGTTGGCATCCATGCTTCCCAATAGCCCTGCATCTGCAGCTACCTGTAGTTCATGAGTGAAAGTGTGGCCGGCAAGAGTAGCATGGTTTACTTCAACGTTTAATTTAAAATCATTCAACAGATCATACTGGCGTAAAAAACCGATCACTGTTGCTGCATCATAATCATATTGATGCTTGGTAGGCTCACAAGGTTTTGGTTCTATGAAAAATGTTCCTTTGAATCCATTCTTTCTTGCATAATCCTTTGCAGTGTGTAAAAATTTTGCAAGGTGTTCCTGTTCTCTTTTCATGTTCGTGTTCAGCAGCGTCATATAACCTTCTCTTCCGCCCCAGAAAACATAATTGGCTCCGCCTAATTTAATAGTGGCATCAAGCGCAGCTTTTACCTGTGCACCTGCGTGGGCCAGCACATGAAAATCAGGATTGGTGGCAGCGCCATTCATATATCTTTTATGGGAAAAGAGATTGGCAGTGCCCCATAATAATTGTACTCCGCTGGCTTTTTGTTTTTCCAATGCATAATCAGTAATGGCCTGCAGCCGTGATTCATTTTCTTTCACATCATTCCCATAATCCACCACATCCACATCATGAAAACAATAAAACGGTAAATTCATTTTGGTCATGAATTCAAAAGCGGCATCCATTTTATCTTTTGCTCTTTCTATTGCATCTTTTTTTTCATTCCAGGGAAATAAATGAGTAGGCTCGCCGAAGGGGTCGGAGCCATTGCCGACAAATGAATGCCAGTAAGCGCAGGCAAAACGTAAATGTTCTTTCATTGTTTTTCCTGCTACTACTTTATTTTCATCATACCAGCGAAAGGCTAATGGATTATCTGTATGAGGTCCTTCGTAACGGATAGGGCCAATGTTTTTGAAATATTCTTTCTCTCCTGTGTGTACTTTCATATTTGAAGTTATTGAACAAAAAAACAAATTTCTTTAAAAAAAGGAAGGATGAATAAATTCATCCCTCCTGGCGATTGCTTATAAGAACTAACACTGCTTAATAGCCGGGGTTTTGATAAGCTTTTTTCTCATCATCACTCATTTCCATTCCATCGATCTGGCTCTGTGGAATTGGACGCAAATACATATAGGGTTGAATTGTTCTTGTAAAAGTTTGAGGGTTGTGATCGCCATAAGCTGAGCTGCAAATCCTGTAGCTACCGGCCACATCAGCCCATTTTTGTGTACGAACCAAATCAAACCAGCGCATTCCTTCACCAAAATATTCACGGGAGCGTTCTGCAAGGATATAGTCAATATCAATGGTGGCCGGAGTAGCAGCAACCATTGCAGCGCTATTATCAGCAACGTAAGAAGCATTATCCTTATTGGAAAATTTCCATTTTCCTGCACGTGCCCGGATCACATTGATAAGTTCTCTTGCACTTTTTCCGGCTACAGTAGTAGCACCTTTTACAGCGGCTTCGGCTGCTATAAAATAGAGTTCTGAAAATTTTGCAATTTTAAAGGGGCGGGTAAGTGGAGCATTTGGTTCGCCCAATCCAACATTTCCGGTACGATATGTTCCCAATTTCCAGAGCCCGGGAAATACCACTCTGCTTATACCGCTCGGAGCGATTACAAAATCAGCTCTTCCGGGTAGCATTCCAGCACCTACATTGCTGTATGATTTTCCAGGAAAATTTTGTCCCGTTGGATAAACAATACCGGCAGCCTGTGAATCATATTCCAAAAAGCTAAGTATAGGTTGACCCGGAGTAACGGGAAGATCATTGGCGTTGTAAAGTACAGGATTGGCAGTTCCTCCTTTAGGCCAGTTACCTCTGTATACAGTACTGAAAGTTCCATCATAACGGGAATCGAGTGTCTTTTCTGCAAACGTGTTTGTAAAAACTCCGATTGGTGGAGCCATGCGAATATAAGGGCGCCCTAAACCCTGCACTGCTTCACGCTGCACAGAACTTACACCGGCACCCGTACCATCAGGATTAGGTGCACTTCTTATTACTGTATAATTCCAGGTTACCATCCAAACTACAGTATTTCTTCCGCCGCCCAGCTCACTTTGAAAGCCTGTTAAAGGAGATCCATTATAAAACTCACTTTGATCTGTATGATCAGCATATAACAGAACTTCCTTGTTGCGATCATTACCGCCAACATGTACATCATAAAAAGTATTTTCTAAACCAAAAGGTCCGGGGTTATCAATGGCTTGGGTAGCTATATCATAAGCTTTTTGGAAATACCATGCTGCATCATGCCCATCGGGATCGGTTCTTGGGGTATCCGGATAAGTGGGAATATTGTTCGGATTTTGTAACCACCATGCGTATGTCAAATAGGCTTTTGCCAGGTAAAGCCTTGCCAGTGTTTTAGTGGCTCCTCCGGTTACTCTTGGCGCATCAGGCAAGTCATTCACAGCTTGTACCAAGTCAGGAAAGATCGCTTTTGTATACACTTCAGGTACTGTATTGCGAACAGATTTCCTGGATGGAGATGTATTAAATTTTAATTCTCCTGCTCCCAAATCCAGAGGCACACCACCAAAAGTTTGTACTAACATGAAATAATCAAAAGCACGAAAAAACCGGGCTTCAGCTATCAACGAAGCTGAAATTGTACCCACCGCTGCAGCATTTTCAATAACACCGCTTGCGGTATTAATATTTGAAAATGCAACTCCCCATAAGACGTCTGACCGGCTACTGGTTGGTGTAATACTTCCAACACCACTCATATCCATATCCTTAAAGTTCTGGTCAGCGCTTTGGCCATATGTGTACTCATCTGTTCCGGTTTCTAAAGAGTTATAATAATAGGGCTGGCCAAATATTGAGCGCAAATGTGCATACATGGATGTAATGCCGCCCTGTACCCCTTTTTCGGTTTTAAAAAAATCAGGTGTATAAATACTGCGGGGATGCTCATCCAGTATTTTCTTACATCCTGATGCTAACAACAGAAGGAGTGCTGTTGCTAAATATGATTT
>DASZPW010000499.1:0-2523 GCA_035550155.1 Chitinophagaceae bacterium
CACCCTAGCTCAGTTGGTTAGAGCAGCTGTTTCGTAAATAGCAGGTCGAGAGTTCGAATCTCTTGGGTGGCTCATTTTGTATTACGTTTATATTATAGAATCTAATACAACAGTAAAATGGTATTATGGCTCTTCTAAAGAGCCATATATTAGATTAACCGAGCATAATTCAAATATTACTACCTGTACAAAAAATAGGGGGCCTTGGAAATTAATATTTATCAGATCTTTTGTGGATAAAAAAGAAGCCTTAGCTTTTGAAAGACAGTTAAAAAAATGGAGAAATAAAAATTTCATTCAATTAAAATTCAAAGAATATTTTTTAAAAAGCTGAATAGAATACACAATATCGTATTGGGGAAAGTGACTTAAAAAAATAAAAGCCACACTAGCTCTCCCGATAGCTATCGGTTGGTTAAAGTCCCGATAAAATCGGGATTTCCTAAATAGCAGGTCGTCCCGATTGAATTGGGATGGATAGCTCTGATTATAATATCTGGTAATCGCAAATACAATTTCATTACTATCGAAGAGTTGCAATCAAATATCCTTCGGTTTTTATATGTTCATTTTTTTTACTGTTGTCCGATAGCTATGGGAATTATTGCGTAAGTTTAAACCTCCAAAACTTCACGCAATGAAAAAACTTATTTTGTTATCATCTTTTTGTACTGCATGCTTTTTTCTTTCAGCACAAAAGATCTCCCTTGACCAATTCAAAAATTTAAAACCCCGCAATATCGGCCCTGCCGGTATGAGCGGAAGGATCACTACCATTGATGTGGTAGTGAACAATCCCAACATCATTTATCTCGGCGCTGCATCTGGTGGTGTCTGGAAAACTGAGAACAGCGGCAATTCATGGACTCCTGTTTTTGACGATCAGCCAATACAGAATATCGGAACTGTTGCCATTCAGCAAAGCAATCCAAACATCGTTTGGGTGGGAACGGGCGAAGGCAATCCAAGAAACTCCCTGAATATCGGAGCAGGAATTTATAAAAGTATGGATGCGGGCAGAACCTGGAAGCTAATGGGACTGGAAAAAACAAGAAACATTCATCGCATCATCATTGATCCCACCAATCCCAATACAGTTTATGTAGCAGCTATTGGTAATCCTTATGCACCTCACCCCGAACGAGGCGTTTACAAAACAACCGACGGTGGAGAAACATGGAACAAAATTTTATCTACCAATGATACTACCGGTTGTAGTGACCTGGTGATGGATCCTTCTAATCCCAATAAATTGATCGCAAGCTTATGGCAACATATCCGCACACCCTGGAGTTTCAAAAGTGGTGGCCCCGGCAGTGGTTTATATATTACTATCGACGGAGGCAAGAATTGGAAAAAATTAGGAAAGGAGGATGGTTTGCCTGCAGGAAACCTTGGAAAAATCGGTTTGGCATTTTCCACCAATGAACCTTCTATAGTTTATGCGATGGTAGAAGCTACCAAAAACGGTTTATATAAAAGTGAAGATGGTGGTTTCAAATGGGAACTGGTGAACAGCGATCCGAGATGGGTCACCAATCGCCCTTTTTATTTCCAGGACATTCGTGTAGATCCTAAAAATGAAAATCGTATTTATGATATACATGACCAGGTGGAAGTAAGTGAAGATGGTGGAAAAACTTTCCGGACATTGATCCCTTATTCAGGCATTCACCCGGATCATCATGCATGGTGGATCGATCCGGTGAATCCGGATTTTATGATCGATGGAAATGACGGCGGCATCGGCATCACGCATGATCGTGGCAAGAACTGGGTTTTTGATGAAAAAATTCCCGTAGGCCAATTCTACCATATCAATGTAGATAATGAAACTCCATATAATGTTATGGGTGGATTACAGGATAATGGAAGTTGGATCGGGCCTTCTTATACATGGACCAATGGTGGCATTCGAAATTATTATTGGCAGAATATCGGGGGCGGCGATGGTTTTGATGCAATGGCTGATCCCGATGGAGGTGGATGGGTGTATAGCATGAGCCAGGAAGGATTTGTTCAACATTATAATTATCTGACCGGCGAACGTTCGGGAATTCGTCCGCCGAAAATGTTGTTAGGTGATAAAAATGATCTGCGTTTCAACTGGAACACCGCTATTGCACAGGATCCTTTTGATAAAAACACTATTTATTTCGGAGGACAATTTGTTTTCAAAAGCACTAATAAAGGTAATAGCTGGGAAACGATCTCTCCAGATCTTACCACCAACGACTCAGCAAAAATTGATCAACGATATAACGGCGGATTGACCATTGATATCACCGGTGCAGAAAATTATTGTACCATCATTTGCATCGAGCCTTCTACAAAAGAAAAAGGTGTGATCTGGGCCGGCACTGATGATGGCAATGTGCAACTGACAAGAGATGGCGGAAAAACATGGACCAATTTCCGTGGAAAAATTCCCGGAATGCCGGTAGGTTGCTGGATACCGCAAATAAGAGCTTCCCGTTACAATGCCGGCGAAGCATTTGTAGTATGCAATGATTATCGCCGTGG
>DASZPW010000500.1:0-4773 GCA_035550155.1 Chitinophagaceae bacterium
AATTATACGTACAGGATACAGTTAGGAGTAGGAATATTTCTCATAGCTGTTTTAAGTTCTATGGTCATTGCATGGATCACAGTTGGTCATAGAGCGATCAAAGCAGCCATTGCCAATCCTGTAAAAAGTTTAAGAACCGAATAAAAGTATAGCTATGATCAAAAATTATCTTTTGATAGCACTAAAGAATTTCAGAAAGCAAAAAATGTTTTCTCTTATTAATGTGCTGGGGCTTACCATAGGCATCACCTGTTGCCTGATGCTTTTTCTTTTTATCCTGAATGAATTCAGCTATGATACATTTCATAAGAAGGGGAAGAATATTTATAGAGTAATGCGTGTCGGTGAAATGAATGGAGACCGAATGGAAATACCTTATGTTTCCGCCGCCTATGCGCCCGCCCTGCTGAATGACTTCCCTGATGCTATTCAGAGTGCGGTACGAGTAATGCATGATAATGACCTGATCAGCTACCAGGATATTTCCTTTAACGAAAAAAATGTTTTTCTTACCGATGCTAATTTCTTTTCGGTCTTTAGTTTTAACCTTATCAAAGGTGATCCGGCTACAGTTTTAAAAGACCCCAACAGCATTGTATTAACAGAATCATCCGCAAAAAAATATTTCGGCAATGATGATCCGATCGGAAAAGTTTTACAATTCAACAAAAACCAGGAATTAAAAGTTACTGGCATATGTAAAGATGTTCCCGTAAACTCTCACCTGCAATTTGACATGGTGATACCACTGGAAATACTCCGGCCGATGCAACCGGACTGGTTCACCAATTTTCCCAACAATACTTTATTTACTTATATAGAACTAAAGCCCGGAGCTGATCATGATCAATTGGAAAAACGTTTTCCGGCTTTTATGGATAAGTACCTTGGAAAATACTATGCATCGATCGGTCATAAAATGGGACTCATCGCAAAACCATTGAGCAAGATTTATTTTTCCAATTCACATGACAATGTGAAGCATGGCAATATCAGTATGGTGTACATCTTTATGTCCATTGCTATTCTGATCCTGTTCATTGCCTGCATCAATTTTGTCAATCTGGCTACTGCAAGGGCAACTGATCGCTCCAAAGAAGTTGGATTAAGAAAAGTTTTAGGCGCTGTAAAGAAACAGTTGATCGGGCAGTTCATACTCGAATCAGTTCTGTTTGCAACATTAGCATGTATTCTTTCCATTGGATTATTGGAATTACTGATGCCGGCATATACAGGTTTGCTGGGTTATAAATTACCACCTATCTGGAGCAATCCATGGATCTACATTTTTATTTTAGGAATCATTTTAGTAATAGGATTGCTGGCAGGAAGTTACCCCGCATTATTGCTTTCATCGTTCTCTCCTATTGAGTCATTGAAAGGAAAATTAAAAATTGGAAAAGGCGGCGCTTTCTTCAGAAAAACACTGGTTGTTTTTCAATTTGGAATATCAGTGCTATTGATCATTGGTGTTGTGGTCATCATCAATCAAATGAATTATGTAAAAAACACTGATCTCGGATTCAATAAGGAACAGACCATGATCGTCCGGTTCGATAATCTTGCCATTTCACATAATAAAAAACAATTTAAAAACGAATTACTGACTATCCCGTCCGTACAGAATGTCTCGTTGATGTCAGGAGAACCGGGTGGGTTTCATGATAGCTATAGTTTCGAAGCTGAAGCGAATCCTACAGAAAAATATTTATTCAATACTGAATTTACCGACCTGGATTTTGCAAAAACCTTAGACCTCAAAATAATTGCAGGAAGGGATCTTTCAGAAAGTTTCGGAACAGATTCATTGCAGTCAGCACTGATCAATCGCACGGCAGCAACAAAATTGGGATATACACCGGAACAGGCTATTGGCAAGTGGATCCAAAATATAGGCCGGGATAGTGTTAAAAGAAATATCGTTGGTGTTGTAGAAGATTATCATTATGTTTCTTTGAAAGCTCCCATCGGGCCGTTGGTAATTTCTCCGGGGAAAGATAACCGTTTAGCGTTAATAAAAATAAAATCCGCTGATCTTAAATCTACTGTTGCGGAAATTAAAAAGGCTTACACGGCTGAAGCGCCTGATTATCCGTTTGAATATACTTTTTTAGATGAACGATTCGATCAATTATACAGGGCTGAAGCCCGACAGGAATCGGTGTTAAGCATCTTTTCTGTCATCGCCATTTTTATCGCTTGCCTTGGCTTATTCGGACTAGCATCATATACTGCGATCAAGCGAACAAAAGAAGTGGGTGTACGAAAAGTGCTGGGCTCATCAGTACAAAATATTGTATTGCTTCTTACTAAAGACTTATTGAAACCAGTTTTGTTCGGTGCCCTGATCGCCATTCCTGTTGGCTATTATGCAATGAATAAATGGTTGCAAAGTTTTGCATACCGGATACATTTTCATTGGTGGATGTTTGCTATTGCGGTAACCGTTGCAATCGTCATTGCTTTATTGACCGTCGGCTTCCAGGCAGTCAAAGCGGCAATCGTTAACCCGGTAAAAAGTTTGAGAACAGAATAAAAATAGTAGTATGATAAAGAATTATTTTAAAACCGCATTGCGTAACCTTTGGAAGACCAAAGGTTATAGTTTTTTAAATATAGCTGGTCTGGCAATAGGTATTGCATGTGCAGCGCTGATCTTTTTGTGGATCGAAGATGAGTTGACATACAATTCTTATTTCCCCAACACCAAAAACATATACAAAGTAAAAGACCGCCAGACTTACGACGGAACTACTTTCGTTTTTGATGCTACCCCCGGTTTGTTAGCACCCTCCATGAAGGCAGAGATCCCTGGAATAAAAAATACGGCACGTACTACCTGGGGCGACAACGGATTATTTTCCCTGGACGATAAATCAATTTATGAATCGGGCCTCTTCGTTGATTCATCTTTCTTTTCCATTTTTCATCTCCATTTTCTCGAAGGAAATCCTGCAAGTGTCTTTGCCAACCTCAATTCCCTGGTGATAACTGAAACTATGGCAAGAAAATTTTTCGGCAGCACCAATGCCATGGGTAAATCACTTAAAGTAGATAACGATAAAGCATTTATTATAACAGGTGTTATAAAAGATCTTCCTGAAAATACATCGTTTCGGAAAAATCATTGGTTTGCCCCTTTCAAAATTTATGAAGATAAAAATACATGGCTGCAGCAATGGGGTAATAACGGCGTCGTTACCTATGTGGAAACAGAGCCAACTGCCGATGTCGCCGCAATTAATAAAAAACTATACGGCTATGTACAATCTAAAAACAAAGATGCGACAGCTAAAATGTCCATCTATCCCATGAGCCGCTGGAGATTGTATGATAGTTATGATAAAAATGGTGCTGAAAAAAAAGGCCTTATCAAGTTTGTAGATCTTTTCAGCATTATTGCATGGATAATCCTGTTGATCGCCTGCATCAACTTTATGAACCTTGCCACTGCCCGTTCTGAACAAAGAGCAAGAGAAGTAGGTGTGAGAAAAGTTTTGGGTGCCGGTAAACAAAAACTCATCCTGCAATTCATTGGTGAATCTTTGTTCATGGCTGTTATCTCTGCCCTGCTTGCTGTTGGCATTATTTATCTCACACTTCCATTCTTTAATGATCTTGTTGAAAAACATCTGTCCGTTCGTCCATTTGATCCAACTCATTTACTTGCTATATCAGCTATAGCGATCATTTGCGGATTGATCGCCGGAAGCTATCCAGCTTTCTATTTATCATCATTCAACCCCGTAACTGTATTAAAGGGATTCAGGCTGAAGCAGAGAACAAGTGCAGGATTCATAAGAAAAGGATTAGTAGTTGCTCAATTCACCATTTCAGTAATTCTCATCATCAGCACCATACTTATTTATCAGCAAATACGACATGCAAAAGACCGTGATCTTGGATACAATAAAAATAATCTTGTATTTATGGAAACGCAGGGAAAAATGGTTGACAATTTTGACCTGATCAAAAACGATCTTATCAATACCGGCCTGGTACAAAATGCGGCTTTAAGTTCGCAAGACGTTTTGCAATACGGAAGCAATTCTGGCGATTTTTCATGGCCGGGGAAAGATCCCTCCAAACAATTACTGGTTAGCATAGATTACGTAAGCCCGGAACTAATTTCTACGGCCGGCATGCGCCTGAAAGAAGGAAGAGATTTTTATCCCAATGCATCAGTTGACAGTAATAATGTGATCATCAATGAAACGCTGGCAAAAGCGATGAATACAAAAAATGTGGTCGGCAGCATCATATCAAGAGGAAGTGGTGATCAATATACTGTAGTTGGAGTGGTGCATGATTTCATTTATAACAATATGTATGCAGCACCAGCGCCATTGGTAATGTTCTGCTATCCGAAATATGCAAGTTTTCTTTCTGTTCGTTTTAAGCCTAATACCAATGTGCAAACAGATATCGAGAAACTGGAAAGCACTATAAAAAAAGATAATCCCGGTTACCCGGTCGAGTACAAGTTTGTCGACCAGGAATTCGATCAATACTTCAAAGCTGAAACGCTGATCGGAAAATTAGCCGGAGTATTTGCTACACTTGCCATCATTATTTCGTGTTTAGGATTGTTTGGCCTTTCAGCGTACACAGCTGAAAGAAGGACAAAAGAAATCGGCATACGGAAAGTAATAGGAGCAAGCGTCAGCGGTATAGCAGGATTGCTATCAAAAGATTTTTTATTACTCGTCATGATCTCATGTGTTATTGCATTTCCCATAGCATGGTTAATAATGAAAAAGTGGCTGCAGGATT
>DASZPW010000501.1:0-8174 GCA_035550155.1 Chitinophagaceae bacterium
AAAGAATGTATCAGACCGCATTAGCACACTGATGAATATCAATGGATCGCAATCGGTTGAAAGTTTTCACAAAAGGCTGGGTAAAATCATGTGGGATAAATGTGGAATGGCCAGAAATGAGCAGGGATTACGGGAAGCCATTCAGGAAATTCAGCAACTGAAACAGGAGTTTTGGAAAGATGTGAAAATTCCCGGAGCCATCAACGAAATGAATCCTGAACTGGATAAAGCCAATCGGGTTGCCGACTTTCTTGAGCTGGGCGAACTGATGTGTGTGGATGCGCTGCACCGTAATGAAAGCTGTGGTGGCCATTTCCGGGAAGAATATCAGACAGAAGACGGAGAAGCGCTGCGGCAAGATGATAAATACATGTACGTAGCCGCCTGGGAATTTAAAGGCGATCATCAGTGGGAATTGCACAAAGAAGAGCTGAATTATGAAGTGGTAAAACCAACACAGCGCTCTTACAAATAATCTGTTTAATAACCAGGAAAATAACAAGTGGTTTTTATGGAGCATTATACAATGAATCTGACATTAAAAGTGTGGAGGCAAAAAAACGGTGAAGAAAGGGGACGGTTTGAAACATTCCACGTTGCTGATATTTCCTCAGAAATGTCCTTTCTGGAAATGTTTGATGTGCTGAACGAAAAACTGGTCAGGGAAGGAAAAGAACCAATTGCATTTGATCACGATTGCCGCGAAGGCATCTGTGGTATGTGTTCGATGTATATCAATGGCCGGCCGCATGGCCCCTGGCACGGTACTACCACCTGCCAGTTGCATATGCGTGCTTTTAAAAATGGGGACACGATTGTGGTGGAACCCTGGCGAGCCAATGCCTTTCCGGTAATCAAAGATTTGATGGTAGACCGAAGTGCTTTCGATCGCATTATACAGGCCGGTGGGTACATTTCTGTCAATACAGGAAATGCCGTAGATGGTAACGCAATTCCCATTGAAAAAGATCATGCAGATAAAGCCTTTTCCGCGGCTGCTTGTATTGGTTGTGGTGCATGTGTGGCAGCCTGTAAAAATTCATCTGCCATGCTGTTTGTTTCCGCAAAAGTATCGCACCTGGCGTTGCTGCCCCAAGGTGATCCCGAACGCAAAACCAGGGTTTTGAATATGATTGCCCAAATGGATAAAGAAGGATTTGGCAGTTGTACCTTTACTCAGGCTTGCGAGGCTGTTTGTCCCAAAGAAATATCCGTTACGAATATCTCCCGCCTGAACCAGGAATTTATAGCAGCCGGACTGACAAGCGATAAATAAGTAAATTCTTTTTGGATAGAAAAGAGATAGCTGAAAATATCAGCTATCTCTTTTCTCTTTATTAAAAAACAGGAGTCGGCATACTAAATATTTTTCAATCAATAATGTAATAAAGTTATTTTTCCATCCATTGTAGTTACAATTAAACTGTTGTTTTTTAAAGGTACCAGGTTCGTGACTAAAGCATTGGAAGATTTATGTTCCCACACAATTATACCAGTCTTCCTGTTTATAGCAACAACTTTTCCAGATTCTGTTGGCACAAAAACAATATTATTGCTTTGAATTATAGCTGTCGGGCAAATTTCATAGCCAAGCGAAGCCGCAGTTTCCCAGGCTGGTTCCATATCATTTGCTGTTGTAGAAATGCCATACACATTACCTTCCATTGTTTTTACAAATACTAAAGAACTGTCAGTTGATAAGCCCATTGATTCCCTGACGCGTAAGGTTTGCATCTGTTTTCGCCAAATCACTTCGCCTGTTATTGCGTCGAATGCAGTCATGAAACGATCTGGCGCTACAATAAAAATACGGTTATGCGTTGCAACCGGAAAGCAAGCAGCCGGCGAGTACATCCTGTTACTGCTTCCGTTATTCCATTTCCATAATAAAGATCCACTGCTTTCCTCTAGGCAGTAAAAATCATTGTTCCAGCATCCGAAATAAACTTTATTTGCATAAATAAGCGGACGAGTAATAACAAATCCTTTCACCTCGTTAAAATCCCACTTTAGCTGGCCTGTTTTCAGGTCAATTGCCCTGAAATGACCATCTGATGAACCAATGTAAACTGTATTTCTGTCAATGACCGGATTTCCCAATACTGCTTTTTCTGTTTTGATTTTCCAGTATAACTTACCCGTTTTTGCGCGAAGTGCGTAGATATAGCTGTCGGATGAGCCAGTAATTACAATACCTTCTTTTACAGCAGGTGTTGAATAAATCTTTCCGTTCGTTTTAAATTTCCAAACAGGCTTTCCAGACTTTTTGTTTAAAGCAACGATCTCACCCTGTGTATTACTGGTGAAAATGAGTTTTCCACTAACGGCAGCTCCGGAACCAATATCGCTGTTATCCTGGTAGTTCCACTTTTCCTTTACAAAATTATAGGTAGAATTGATTTCATAAGAAGGACGAGGAAATATAGCTGTCTCGTTTGTAAAGTCCATGCTTTTTAAATTCAGCGTAAGCCATGCGGGTTTTGTAATAATTCCGGGAGTCCTCTCTCTGTATGTAACAATATCATTTTCGATTGTTACTATATTATAGCCGCCTGTTGGTTTTTTTGCCCGCAAATTAGAGCGTCCCATCACTGCCGGAATTCCTTCAAAATTCAGTTTGTGATTGCTATGGCCGTGCCCGCAAAGAATTAGCTGAATATTTTTTTGTTTTAGCCGATCAATTGCTTCGTACCAGTTATTGAGTGAAGAATCCTGCGGATAGTGGTTTACAAAAATGATGGGGGCATTATCCGGAATAGTTTTTAATGTTGAGTCCAGCCAAATAATATTTTCACGAGGTATCTGTCCTGGTCCCATACGCATATTAGGGCCGCAATTGGTACCAAGAAAATAATAGCCGCCTTTTTCAAAAGCGAAAGTTTCACTACCAAAGACCTTTTTGAATGTGTTACCTCCACTTTCAGACCAGTTGCAATCATGATTTCCGGGAATGATATACCATGGTTTATTTAAACTGTCAAGAATTTGTTTAGCAAGTTTTATTTCTGCGTCTGCACCAAACTCTGTAACATCACCTGAGATAATTACAAACTGTATACTGTCTGTTTGATTAATATCAGATACGGTTCTGCGTAAATCATCTGCGCCAGTGCTGCTGCCCACATGCGTATCTGTTAAATGAACAAACACAAGTTTATTATTTTGTGATAAAACAACTGTGGATGTTAATAAAACTAAAAAAAGTATCTGTAGTTGCTTCATTATTCAATCAGGTTTATAGAAAATCGGAAGCCAAAGAAGGCTTCCGATTTAAGTAAGAAATCTAAGAACTAACTACTTGCCAGTTTATTCCCAGCCTGGGTTTTGTGTTAATGTCCCGTCTGGGTATAAAGAAATTTGACCAGTTGGTATAGGTGATAAATAGTGTTTGGGATCAATAAATACCCGCTTCGCAATATTGCTAGCGCTGTAAGGAACAATATAACCATCAGGATTTAACGTTACACTTCCATTTGATGGAACTTTTGCACCAAGATATGCATCGGCATTCAAAGTATAGTCCATATAGGGGCCTTTTTTCCAGCGCATTAAATCATCGTATCTGAATCCATCCATCATTAACTCTACTCTTCTTTCACGTCGAATTTCCCAGGTTAAAGAGGGTACGTCTGCATCGCGTTTAGGATCATTGATAATTACACCACTGGCTAAAACATTGCCGCCAACAATTTCCAGACTTGCAACACCTGCTCGAGCTCTTAAAAGATTCACGCTTTTATCCAAATCGTCCTGCGTGACATTATACAATCCCATATCCTGCAATATTGTGCTGGCTTCAGCGTAATTCAATAAAATTTCCGGAAGCCAAAAGATAGGAGCGTCTGTCTCATTGTAAGGAGCAAGCTGGTTGGAGGCCGGCTGTAAAAATTTGGTAGGCCGGTAGCCTGTACTGGCACTCATTCCATTGACAAGATGTCCATTATACATAAGAGCGGTATCTATTGTAAGCAATAATCTGCCATCACGGTTGGCTCGAATATCCTGAATTGAATTATCTCCCTGGTATAAAGGTGATTGACCAATGGGTAATCCATCTGTCATTACGTACGATTCAACTGCTGATTTTGTTAAACCGCTCATTTGCGTTGTACTATTGGTGTAGCCAATAACAGAATGTGTCAGAACTCCAGCCAGATATTTTTTATATAGAATTACCTCTTTATTGCCCGCAAGATCCATTGAACTGTAAACCGCACGATAATTTACATCAAGTATGTATCCGGCATTCATTAATTGTTCACTTGCTTCTTTGGATGCCTGAAGAAACTTATCAGCATCCGGCAGATTTAACTCTGTATGATATTTTCGGTAAGAACCTTCATAAAGTCCAATACGCGATTTCAATGCAAGCGCTACATTTTTACCTACTGTATTATCAGTAGTGGTACGAAGATTATTGACGGCAAAATCAATGTCTGCCATAATGCTATCCATTACCAGAGCTCTTGGATCACGTGGTTTATAAATTTTATCTGTTTCGGAAATATCAAGCGATTTACCAATCCAGGGTACATCACCAAATGCCTTTACTTTGTTAAAATAATCGTAGGCTCTGAAAAAACGGGCCACACCCTTCCAGTGATTTTTAGCTTCATCACTCATGGGAACCTGGTCAATCCGCTCGAGCATGATATTGGCTTTTCTGATATATGTCCAGTTCCATGCACTTGATGTTGTAGGAGCCGAGACAGCATAGTTTTGAAAACCTGGTGAAGCTTGGTCGTCAGTAAAAGTACTGAAATAGAAATCTCCTGTTGTACCAGTACCAAAACCGGTGAACAAGTTGTAAAATTCCCAACTATAGGCTTTTACATTGTCTTCACCAGACCAGAATGAGGGATCGGTAAACTGATCCGGAACATCTTTCTCCACATATTTTGAACAAGAGGCGCTAAATATGCAAAGAGCCATTATGAATAAAAATGATTTAATCGATTTCATGATTCACAAGTATTTTGAAAAATGATTAATAAGTTACCTGGATACCAAAAGAATACATCCGTTGGAAAGGGAATGTTCTTCCTAAGAAGTTCAAACCACCATCTGTAATTTCCGGATCCAGCGGTACGCCAACATTTGAGATTTCACCCAGGTTTTCACCACTTACATATATCCTCAAATTTTGAATTTTGTACTTTCCAATCAGGCTCTGCGGCAGGCTGTAACCAATAGCAATATTTTTCAGCCTGCAATAAGCCAGATTCTGAATATATTTTGTTTGAGGATAAAAGTTATTTCCGCTTGTTGGCATTCCAGGAAGTTTGGTTTGGTTGTTACCAATATAAGGACGGGGATAGTAGGCATTGGGGTTATCTGGTGTCCAGAAATCCAGTTGATTCGCATATAAAATATCCGAACCCTGGTAAAGTGGAATTGCAATATTACCAAGCCCCCAGAACTGGCGTTTACCTACACCTTGCAGGAAGATATCGATATCGAAACCTTTATAAGACCCGCCTAAGCGGAAACTGTATTGATAGCGAGGTTGTGTATTGCCAATAACTTTTAAATCACCATGATCTGCCAATGTCATTTTACCACCATCAATTTTGCCATCATTATTTAAGTCCTTATACTTTACATCACCAGGTCCATAAATGAAGTTTCCGTTTTGAATAGTAGTTTGACTAGGTGATTTTTGAACATCTTCGTCAGACGTAAAATACCGGTCTGTTTCAAAGCCCCATATTTCGCCATAGGTTTTCCCTACATAATTCTGCATGATCAGCATGGAAGGATTATCCCATTTGGTAAATACAGTTTTGTTATCTGCAAGTGTGAATGTTCCGTATACCTGAAGATCTTTGCCAAAACCATAATTTGCATCAAGGGCAAGTTCCCAGCCTCTTGTACGGAAATCGCCTGAGTTGTTGACAGGACCACCGGTTCCAAACGTTGCCGGTACACTGGTGCTGGCCAGCATTCCTTGTGTGGTCCGATCATACCAGTCGAATGATGCACCAATATGATTTTTGAAAAGCCTGATGTCGGTACCGATATCAAGGGTTTTTACAGATTCCCATGTAAGTGCTTCCGGAACAGAAACAGGTTGACGAATAGTTTGTGCTAATGCCGTTCCATTAACCCAGCTGGCGGTACCACTGCTCATTAGGGCAAGATACCTGTTGCCACCAACGTCCTGATTTCCCAATTTGCCCAGCGATGCCCTGATTTTCCAATCTGTCACCACTGGTTTTATGAATTGCATGAAATTTTCCTGGCTGAGTCGATATCCAACAGATGCCGATGGAAAGAATGCCCATCGATCCCTGGGGGAAAATGATGATGCACCATCATATCGTCCATTAACTTCCAGCAAGTATTTTCCTTTGTAGTTGTAATTGATTCTGCCAAAATAGCCAGCATAAGCACTTAGGCCATGCGTATTGCTAACTGTTGGATCACCATAGGTCAAGCCTAATTCTCCTTTATCTGGATCAAGTAAACCTTTCTTGGCAGCTGCAATATTAAAGCCCTCATAATCCTCGGCATTAATACCAGCAATCACTTTTAAATTGTGATCACCAAAACTATTTTCATATGTAGCGTAGGTGTTAAAAGTATTAGTTAAATATCTTCCGTTGGTATATGAAGCCACATCCTGAGATGCAGAAGCGATATTAGCTAATTTCGGTGGAACACCCGCAGACCAGAAGTCCCACGCCATAATAGGTCCTCCAACTTCGTGGCGGAGCGCATTATCACGACCAATTGTATAATCGGCTCTTACATTCAAGTGCTTATTGATTTTAAGCGTGGCACCAATATCAACTCTTTGATAATTATCTATTACACTATTAGAATTTGCGTCAGCCATGTAAGCAGGGGTGTGGCGGAAATAATGTCCGTTCCAGGTACCATAAGGGAAATAAGCCCCCCAACGCCAGAAATAGTACCAATAATCCTGGTAAGCATACGGATAATCATAGTCAAAGTTTCTATACAGCATTTTTAAATCTACATCCAGCCATTTTGTGGGGCTGGCATTGATTGCACCGGTAATATTATATTTCTTAACATTATCCGGATTCAATTTCAAAATGCCACCATCATTGCTGTATCCGAATGACATATAATAACCAACATTATTTCCCCCTCCTTGGATTTTGATATTATGCATTTGGGATTGGGTATAGTCTTTTAACATCACTTCTTTGGGATCCCAAACTTTATAGAAATATACTCTGCCATCAGGTGCAAATTCAAAATCCTGACCTTCTATCATTTCTGATCCCGTATTAGTAGAGGCGTAGTTGTTTTCCCAGTTTGCAATACCGTCCTTTAATTTCAGTAATTGCATACCAAAAATTTCAGGAGACGTGATTCCGGATCTTTGTGAAGCATCATAAAGCGCCTGTAATTCTGGAACCGGGTCAGAAAAGTTGGGAAGAATAGTAGGCTTACTCCACGCAAAATAATTATTATATGATATCGATGTTTTTTGATTTTTTTTGCCCGATTTAGTTTTAATTAAAACAACTCCAAAAGCAGCCCTTGCACCATAAATGGAGGTAGAAGCAGCATCTTTTAAGACAGAAATACTTTCAATATCATTTGGGTTGATGATGGATAAATCAGATGTTTCTACATTATCCACCAAAATCAATGGCCTGCCTGAACCATTTATAGATCCTACACCACGTATGTTTACTGCTGCGCCGGTTGTTAAACCTCCATTACCATAAGTGATCGTTAGGCCAGGAACGACACCCTGCAAGGCTCTTGTTGGATCGTTAATGGGTTTACTACCAAATGTTTTTTCCACATCTACGGTAGTTACGGCACCGGTCAAATTTGCTTTTTTCTGTGTGCCATAACCTACCACTACAACATCTTCAAGTGTTCCGGTGGCTACTGTCATTTGAATAGAAATCGCATTGTCCTGACTCACCAAATAATCTTGCGGAGCATAGCCTACGTGTGTAAAATGGAGTGTTTGCCCAACACTCGCAGAAATTACAAACTTGCCATCAGCATTTGTTTGGGTCGTTCTATTTGTTTCGGTTACAGTTACGGTAACCCCTCCGAGCGGCGTGTTGTTTTCGCCGGTTACTTCACCTGTTACGGTTTTTTCCTGCGAATATCCCACCAGGGATAAACCAAGCAGTAGTACCGTGAGAAAGTGAATCACGTTCTTTTTTCTCATAATAGTT
>DASZPW010000502.1:0-2585 GCA_035550155.1 Chitinophagaceae bacterium
GATGAGCAAGCAGCAGGTGATGCCGATGACTAATCCAACCAGGTTTATAACCGAAGAGGATAAATTTTTTTTCAATGACCTGAATCCGAGGATGAGATTTTTTTGGAACATAAAACCAATTTTATTTTTTAGTGTAATCATTCCGTTCTCAAACTTTTCACGGGGTTGGCAATGGCCGCTTTAATAGCTTGAAAGCTTATGGTGATCAATGCGATCAAAACTGATAACAGGCCGGCTGCTACAAATACCCACCAACCAATACTGATACGGTAAGCAAAATCCTGCAACCAGCTATGCATGATCCACCAGGTAACAGGAACAGCCAATATAAATGAGATCAACACCAGCGCTAAAAAATCTCTTGATAAAATATACACTACGCTCCCGGTGGAAGCCCCCAATACTTTTCGTATGCCGACTTCTTTGGTGCGTTGCAGAATGTTGTAAGAAGATAAACCCAAAAGGCCAAAGCAAGCGATCAATATGGCAAGCATGGCAAATAAAGTAAACACTTTTCCAAATTGCTGATCGGCTTTATATTGCTGATTATAAAAATTATCGAGGAAAAAATAATTGAAAGGATCATTCGGAAAATATTTATTCCATGTGGTTTGTATTGCCGCAATGCTTTTGGGCATATTGGCACTCATGATCTTTATCGAATAATTATTGCGGTTGTTGGGCCGCAGTAATATCAACTGCGGGTCAATTGCTTTTTGCAGGCCAAGATGATGAAAGCCTTGAACTACTCCGATGATAGTGAGGGTATCTCCTCTTATTATTTTCTGATTGATCGCATCACCAGGATTTTTAAAACCCAATAATGAAACAGCTTGTTCATTCAGTATGGCAGCTTTAGTGTCAGAGGGAAAATCTTTGGAGAAATTTCTTCCCGCTACCATCTTTAATTGATACTGCGGGATGAAATCATAGTCGATGCCGAGATGATACAATGTCACACTTTCTGAATTGGGTGGATTTAATCTTCTGATACCCGATGTCCAGTAAATTTCCTGGCCGGGAACTGTAGTAGAAGCGCAAATGCTTTTTATGCCCGGCTGTTTCAATAACTCATCTTTGAATGGCTGATACGAATTTCCATACAACGAATCGCTGAGGGTTTCAGCGCCATTTAACACTAATGTCTGGCTGATGTTCACACCGAGATCCTGGTGACGCATGAAATTTACCTGGCGAAATACAATGATAGTTCCTGCGATCAAAATAACAGAAATGCTGAATTGAGCAACGATCAAACCTTTGCGCAACAATAAACCACGGGAACTGTTTTTAAATACGCCTTTTAAAACACTGACCGGTTTGTAACCGGACATAACAAATGCAGGGTACAATCCTGAGAGCAAAGTACCGAACAGGAATACTCCGGCAAATAACAACCAATATGTACTACTCAAACCAAATGCAGAAGCATTATTTCTTCCCATTAATAGATTAAAAGAAGGAGAAAGAATAAAAGCGGCTCCAAAAGCAATGAGAACAGCAACAAGGTTCAGTAACAAACTTTCCAGCATGAACTGGCGGATCAAATGTGCTCTTCCGGCGCCTAATACTTTTCTGACTCCCACTTCTTTTCCCCGTTCCACTGATCGTGCCGTGGCAAGATTGATGTAATTGATCCATGCAATAGCTAAGATGATAAACCCTATCAGGAACATAAAGCTTACCGATTTGCCGTTGCCATTCACTTCAGCTTCCTGGTTATAATTGGAGTATAAATAAATATCTGTCAGCGGAATTATGGAAAGAGCATTTTTTACATTATTGGTTTTATTCCATTCCTGGCTGTTGATATAATGATCGCAGAAAACGGGAAGCTTCGATTGAAATTTTTTTAAGTCAGTACCTTTTTTTAATTGCAGATAGGTATAAAAATCATACCATCCGAATGAAGTTTCTGCCTGATTGGTCGTATCGCCGGACATACGGAGCTCACTATTGAGTGTAGCATAAGAAGTAAGATAATTAATGATGAGATGTGAATTATGAGGATAATCTTTAAAGACTCCTGAAACCTGGTAACTGTAGTTTGCCGGAGCATGGGCATCCCGTACTTCTAATTGTTTGCCCACGGCTTCTTCATTACCAAAATATTTTTTTGCCATGCTTTCTGAAATAATAATATCGTTGCTGTTGTTAAGCGCCGTGGCCGCATTACCTTTTATCATTTGCACCCCAAGCATATCAATGGCAGCCGGATCCGCATAATATCCTTTTGTTTCTTTGAACTTGATATTTGTTTGAGCATTGGCAAGCGTTACATTATTATCGATCAGCCTGCAAAAATTTTCCACTTCGGGATAATCTCTTTTCAAAGCCGGGCCAATTCCCGGGTAACTGGTGGCGGATTCCCATGCCAGTTTTCCCTGCTGATACGAGTCCAGCCGCAGACGGACAATCTGGTTTGCTTTCGGAGCAAAGCTGTCATAACTTTTTTCATATGACACATATTGAAAAATGAGCAGGCAACACGTGATGCCAATAGCTAAACCAAAAATATTCAGCAGCGAATATCCTTTTCGCTTGCTGAGATTGCGCAGTGCCAGCAATACATAGTTTTTTATCAT
>DASZPW010000503.1:0-8009 GCA_035550155.1 Chitinophagaceae bacterium
CGATTCGCTTCACTGAATTTTGATGAACCATCTGCTCTCATGCTGGCAGTTAATAAATACCTGTCTTTATAAGAATAATTCACACGGCCAAAGTAAGAGCTGACACGACTCAGGCTACCATTATCTGATATATTGGCTGAATTTGCAGTTCCTAAAGAAAGGTATTGGTTCCCGCTTCCATCTGGTACATTCTGAATGGAAGCCGATATACCATAAAACTTATACTCCTGGGCTCCCTGGCCAATTAATACTTTGAAAGAATGATCATTTATTCTCCTGTCGTAGGTCAATGTATTCTCAACGATCCAGTTCCTGTTTTCGTTTCGGGATACAGACAACCTGCTTACTGTGTTTCGCTGTGTAATGGTTGCCGTATAAACAGGTGCATAATTATTGATCTCACCTTGCTCAAAATCGCCACCTGCACTGGTATGGAAGGTGAAATACTTTGCAAATTTTAGATCTGCATAGGCGTTACCATTCAGCTTATATGTTCTTGTATGATTATTGAAAAAATCAATAGAGACCTGTGGATTGAACTGGTTAGAGCTTCCCACTTTAAAATCATTTGGATCGCCATATGTACCATCAGCATAGTAAACCGGAACGTTAGGAGCTGCAGAATATAACTGATGAAATATTGACCCGTCAATATCGTTGGAATTTTGTAATGCACCATTAATAGTCATTCCAACTTTTAAAAATTTAGCGAGTTCATAATCGTTTTGTAAATGAAGATTATACCTTTCAAACGTATTGGATTTAACCAGGCCATCCTGATTGTAATATCCCAGCGAAAAATTATATGCTGATTTTTGACCACCGCCAGATACTGATATTTGGTGATTAGTTACAAATGCATTTCTAAGAATCTGGTGATACCAATCAGTATTACCTGCTGAAGCCGGATCGCTATATTGAGCAGGCTTGCCATTAATGACATTTAGTTCGTTAATCATGGTCTCATATTCGCTGCCGGTAGCCATTTTAATTTGATTGGTCACTACCTGGTTACCGACATATCCATTGTAACTTATTGTTGGTTTGCCATCACTTCTTTTTCCTTTTTTAGTAGTGATCAGGATCACACCATTTGCAGCCCTGATACCATATATTGATTCTGAAGAAGCATCTTTTAAGACACTGATACTTTCAATATCATTACTATTCAAAAAACTGATATCATCATACCAGATTCCATCAACAACATATAGAGGATTCGCATTTCCATAAACCGTTCCTACTCCACGGATCCTGATCTCCGGCGCTGAGCCGGGTGACCCGCTGTTAGTAATTTGAACGCCGGCCACTTTTCCCTGCAAGGCAGCAATGGGACTGAATGTTGATTGCTTGGCTACTTCATCTCCTTTTACCTGTGCGACCGATCCGGTCACATCAATTTTCCTGGAACTTCCATAACCCACAATGACAACCTGGTCGATAACTTTTGTAGATAGTTGCAATGAAACATTAATGGTAGATCGGCCTGACACAGCTACTTCCTTATCTTCATATCCCACATAACTAAAAACCAATACTGCATCATCCGGAACAGTGATGGAATAATTACCACTTGCATCTGTAGTTGTTCCAATGTTTGACCCTTTCACCGTTACTGAAACGCCGGTGAGAATTTCACCATTCGAGCCCGTAACGTGTCCGCTTACTTTGACATCCTGCAATTCGGCAAGATTCCCTTCTTCGGAAGGTCTAAGCACTATAAGTTTATTCTCAAAAATCTTATAGCTGACCCCTGTATTTTGCAAAATTTCGTTTAGTACCTCGGTCACTGGTTTATCAATAGCAGTTACATCTACTTTGGGTATTTTCGTTAGCAGTGATTCATTGAACAGAAAGTGATAGCTGGTCTTTTTTTCGATAGTAAGCAACACTTTTCTAAGTTCGACTGATTTTAAATTTAGAGTAACTTTATCCTGGCTATGGCCCGCTGCAGCAACATGCATACAGGCAATAAGCAAAATGGCAACGGTTAGTTTCATGATCCTCAGGATTTTTTTATATAAATAATCTCGGCTAATAACATAAGCAATTGAAATATTATTCATACTTTTCTTTTGAAAGGTTAGATAATTGAGCTCGCCATGGAAGCGAGACCGTTCTTAATGTTTAACCTTATGGGATTCCGCTGCAACGGGATCCCGTTTTTTTATGAAGTATTGTTAAGTGGCATAAGCAATCGTTTTGGGTTATTGTGTTATGGTAATCTCGGTTCCATTTATTATATAGTTAAACTTATATGCTAATTTCAGATCATCCAGTGCCTGGGTAATAGTTTCATTGGTGAAGCTGACGAATGGCTTGTAGTCATTGGCAGCTTTTTGATTTTCAAAAATGATATGCACTCCATACCAACGCTCCAGTCTTGGGGCCATTTCTGCAAAAGTTTCATTTTGGTGAAAGATCAGATGGTTATTGACCCACGATGTTTCGACTACTGTATTATCTGTACTATCATATGTCAGGGCTTCGGTTGTTATCAAAGGCATGATTTCTTTATGCTTTTGCATAAGCTTTTTTTCCGGCTCGTCATTCACTACCAACATTTTTTCATTCGGCTTTAAATAATGTTTTTCCTGTGGCCGGCTTTTTATAGTGACTTCTACACTTCCCCGAATCAGGCTGGTTTCAGTATAAGGATCTTCGGGGTAAGCTTTCACATTAAATTCTGTACCCAACACCTTAATGTTAATTGCTTTGGTATGTATTATAAACGGACGGGACGGATCTTTGACCACATCAAAAAAAGCTTCGCCGGAAAGGCTGACCTCACGAATATTTTTGCCAAAATTTTCATCATAAGTCAGATTACTGCTCGCATTCAGCCATACAGACGTTCCATCGGGTAAGCGTAATTGTGTTTTAGAACCGGGCCGGGTCGTCACCTGGCTAACTGGATGGGTCAAAGGTGTGTACTGAGAAAAGCCAGCATGATCGTTTTTTATAGGAACGAAAATGAAAAATAATACTACTGCAACCAGAACACTTATTCCAAATATCACTCGTTTGGTTATCAAATGTTTTTTCGCCAAATCCCGATCCTTAGTATATGTTTGATCTTTCTGTTGTGTCTGATCAAATACAACTTCCTTTTTTTCCATTCTTTGAATATGGCGTTCCAGCGCTATTAAGGCCCTGGTATTTTCAGAAGGAGCCCGATGGCACCATAGGGAAGTAAGAGTTTCGGCAAGGGCATTGATATCCGGATCCTTAAGCAATATTTCCAATTCTTTTAGTTCAATGTCAGTAGCTTCACCGCATATTTTTTTTGACAGCAGATCCCATAATTTGTCGTTGGTCAATGAAGGCATAAACAGATAGTATAAGAATATGACAGCAATTTTTTCTTATACCCCTAATCGAGAATGATTTTTTTAATTTTCTGAGTACTGTGATACGGGATGATAAAGCAGGAAATGCATTGCCGTACCAAGTTTCTTAAAAGCCAGGGTCATCTGGTTCTCTACTGTTTTTACAGAAATATGAAGTAATTCTGCGACTTCTTTATAAGTCAGTTCATCCTCCTTGATAAGTTTGAATATCAACTTACAGCGAGGGGGGAGTTGATCAATTATTTCATTTAGCAGTTTTATCATTTCTGCTGATATCAATTGCTGTTCCGGGTCGTTGTAAAAGCTTTTAAGCTCAACAGGTGCATCATCTAAACTCAGAATATTTGCCTTTTTCTGCTGATGGATTTTGTTGATAGCACCATTTTTTACTGCCGTAAAAAGATAAAACTTAAGATTTTCAACTTTGTCTAAAAGATGTCTCTTTTCCCAAATCTTAATAAACACATCTGAAACTATTTCTTCTGCTATTTCTTTGGATCGAACAATGGAAAACGCAAACTGTTCTAATGAAGGCTGGAAGTACAAGAATAATTCTTTATAAGCCTGGGTATCATCAAAGCAGGCGATAGCTTGTTGCAACAATCGTATTTTGTCGGCAGTTTTCACAATCGCATTTAAAAGTACTGATTTTTACGTGTTCACAAAATCATTTTATGCTGACACAATACTTATAGACACCGAACCTTGCTATGCTGCTGCAAAACAGTTTTGCTGATTAAGTATTTCTCGTTTATAGTTTACAGCTGTTTCCTAAGAAATCCGCCAACGCAAAATATTTAGCGGGCAAATCCTCAAAACAATAGAACAAGGCGCTCTACCAACATTTTATACTTTAAAGTATAAAATGAGAAACCGATCGTATGAACTGTTAAAAAGAAAGTATTTTGAAACCTATGATCAATTTGTAATCGTAAGAATTATTTCATTCAATCTTTTTGTAATGCTGTTATGCTCACTGGTCCTTCCAGGCCTGAAGGCTGTACATCCCAACCGGAAGCATCAAAATCTTTATAAGCACTGTTTACAAAATTTATGTCGTGGAATTTGCGCCATATAATTTTATGCTGATCCATATAACGAATTCGGTTAGCCATTAAATTGGCCACTTCAATTGTTATGGTATTTTTTCCTGTTCTTAAATATTGTCCAATATTCATTGTAAAAGGAATGCTCCAGATGATGCCTGCATCTTTGCCGTTGATTATTATTCTTGCCGACTCATTAACTTTTCCAAGATCCAACAGGTAATCATCCGCATTTTTATGCTCTAAGAAAAATGTAGTGCTGTAAGCCCCGGTGCCGGAAAAGTAGTTATAGCTGCTGTCATTCAGCGATGTCCAGTTCTGAAGCGAAATAAGTTTTTTATCCGGCGGCAGCACAGGTCCGCCGGTGATAAAATGCAGGTTCCAATTTTTATTCAATTCAATTCGTTCATTGGTAGCATGTACATAGTTCCATGCCGGTAAATTTTGTTTTTTAAAAAAAGTCCGAAGTATTAATGCTTCGCCGGATCGCAATTTTATTTTTACATTACTTGCGCATGAGTCAGAAGTGCTTTTTGCCAAACCAATTACACCTGTTTGCGGATCCATTATGGCGATCGAGCGGCTTGATGTTTCTAAAGTAATTGTTGTATCGATCGACTGTGCTGTATGATTTACTATATAATAATATTTACCATCCGAAAGACTGCGCCGGATAAATTTTAATCCCAGGTCAGTACATGTTTCTCTTTTCAGGCCGGCATATTCCAGGCCTTTTTGCAGATCGCTACTCAAAATTATCATTCCTCTCCCGGTTCTGAATTCATTTATATCATCGTTCACATTGTGAAAAGAAAGCGACTCAATGATTCTATTAAATTCTTTTCGTTGCTCATTCAATTGAAATAATCCGGGTACATCTGCCGGCAAAGCCTGCATCACTACAATATTTCCATGCGCTGCCAGGGCGATCAGATTTTTTAATGTACTTAGCGGCATCAGCCTGCATTTTGAAATAAGATATACCCTTGGTTGCGGACCAGGTTTCTGACTGTTTATGTTCAACTGATCTGCTATCATTTTATCGCTCACAAAATCTATTGAGAATCCTTTATGCTGCAAGTACACTACGTTTTTATAAAAAGTTGTTGGCTGCAACCAGGTATCTATATCATGCACCCGGAATGTCATCTCTAAACCTTTTGATGTACTCCATTCATCAAATACAGGCCAATAAGCTTTTATTTCATTGTCGGGCTGTCCTGCCTGCAAAACCGACTGGCAACGGGTGATGTATTCATTTAATCCTTTCAAATGCGGCCAGAGACTGTTATCAGGAACAAAGTTTACCGATGCATAAAACAACCATCCGGGAAAAGAAACATTTTCAGGTGAATAGGTAGATCCGTGATAAAACACATGATTGATGCCTGATAAAAAAACCTGCTCCACTTCCGGTTTGCACCGGCTCCAGGAAGTTTTGAAATGTTCCGTGAGCCATGTAAATGTCTCACAAGATGTATATGGTTTGTTAGCAGCATGAGCAGCTGATGAGGCGAACTTTAAAAACACCGGATCGGGGTCAACATTCTGGTTATCCGCACTGTTTCTTGTTAATCCCATTATGGCAAATGAACTGCTACCAAAAGTTTCGCTCTCCGGCTGATCTGCGGCAGCATATAGATCGAGGAGGTTGCCCGGCGATCCATGTGCCTGATCAATAATTTTAGTGTTTTTTGAATGCGCCCACTTAAACAAATTCTGCGTGAAATTTTCCAGCATCAGATCGCTCATCGTTTGCCTATAATCACATTTCACCCTACTTACAATTTCTGAGCTATCATTCGACAACAATTCTTGTAAGAAAGGTTTCAGTTCATATCCTCTTCTTTTTTTAAATTCTTTGAAAAAATCAGGAGTCCAGTTGGCACCAAACACTTCATAGCTGTCATTAAAAAAAGCAGTAATTCCATGAGAAGATGCTGCAAATGCCGAATCAAATGTTCTGAAATAATTTTTCACTGCCGAGGCAGAAAAATGATCCAATACCAGGCCTTCGCCACCCGGTGCAGCTCTTTTTACCTCCTGAAGTGTTTTTGTATTAAACGCTGCCACAACTTGCCAAGGGCCACTTGAATCTGCTGTCCATTTTAATGTACCATCAGCAGTAACACTATCTGTTATATTAATGGCCTTTCCATTTTTATCGTATGCAATTGCTGCAGTTAAAAAAACACCGGGTAAATTTTTCTGCTTTGCATCATTTAAAACAATTTTTTCTTTCAGGGTTCCGCCTGCTTCGATCAAATATTTCTGAACTGATAATTTGGTCGCCGCATCGGGCATCGTTACCTGTGGGCCACCGATGGGCCAACCGGTACCAATGGACATATCAACGCCCATTTTAAATGACGCAGCTTTTTGAATAGTATAATCCAGCGCATTCATCCATTGTGGTGACAAATATTTGATGTATCGATCTTCAAAACCTATTGCACCATAAATGGGAACGACCTCCACTCCACCAAAACCAACATCCGCCATTTTATTTAATTGATACGATATTCCTTTTTCATCAACGGCATTACCCATCCACCACCAGCGAGACCAGGGCTTTGTGTGTTGATTAAATTTTGGCCAGCTTACCTGAGCCTCCAGCGAGACGGCAAGCAATAAAATTGTACTAAATGATAAAAAAAATTTCAAATGAAACAGGGGTATAGTTCTTGCCGGAAAAATTTTCATCTTCTTAAAATTATTGTTTTAAACGTTCCTGCTCCTCCATGTTGCCGGGCTGTCTTTTTTCATCTTTTGAAAATATGCTGCAATCGAAATTTCTGAAGATCCATCCTTTTGTATATTCAATGGCGCCAAATTCTTTTGCCGAGATAGAGGAATTGCTGAAATTAAAATTCTCCAGCAAAGATTGTGGTATTCCTTTTACGTCAAAAATTTTTTGTGCATTAGTGACCGTTGCATTTTCAATATAAAAATTCCGGGCAAAAGGGATCCCTTTTCCCGGAGGCGTTACTTTTTCCAATAACGCTTTCCAATGCTGCGGCAATGAATCATAATTATAGCCTTTCGGTAATGCGCTGTAACTATAAGCCGGGTACCAATTCAAATTACACTGAAAAGCATTTCGAACAGAATCGAGAATTGAGTTTACAAAATAAATATCTTCAATTATCCCCCCTCTTGTTGTTGCAGATTTTATCCGCAACCCATTATCAGTATGTTTCGCTACAAGATCAGTGCAGTAAATATGGCGAATGCCGCCGGATGTTTCGCTACCAATTGTTACAAGGCCTGCCCCACGCCTTGCAATGGAATTGCGTATAACTACATATTCTGTAGGTTTATTGACACGAAGTCCATCCCAATCCCGTCCGGCTTTCAAACAAAAATTATCGTCGTTGCAATCTATATCGCAGTTCTCGATCAGTACCCATGTTGATGAATCCACATCGATTCCATCGGTGCTGGGACCGGTACCATCTTCATTATTTTTTACCACAACTCCATTCACTGTAAGGTTGTGTGAATAGAGCAACTGGATAGTCCAGAAGCCGGCATTTTTAAAAGTGAGCCCTGACAAAGTAACGTTGGAGGAATTTTGGATCAAAACGGTTCTGATCCTTTTTGCATCATAGTC
>DASZPW010000504.1:0-4720 GCA_035550155.1 Chitinophagaceae bacterium
TGTTCAGTACGAATCAATGGGGCTATTGGTGGAGTCATGATATGTTGCATTGGAATTATATCTCAAAAAGTTTTTTGCGGCCATGGAATAAAACCTATGATGATCTTTGTGCGCCGGCTGTCGGTATCATCGGAGATACAATGCTCGTTTTCGGTTCTACTTATACAAGAACATTCACCATCTGGATGAGTACTAACCCAAAAGCAAATGAATGGAAGCCATTGGTTGATTCATTTGAGATCGGCGGATGGGATCCTGCATTTTTTACTGACGATGATGGCAAATTGTATATGTATAACGGCAGCAGCAATCGTTACCCGACTTATGGGGTTGAATTAAACCGTAAAACACTAGAACCAATCGGAACACGAACTCCTATATATTTACTTGAAGATTGGCGCTATGGATGGCAACGTTTCGGCGAACACATGGATAATACTTTTTTGGATCCTTTCATTGAAGGTTCATGGATGACTAAGCGCAATGGCAAATATTATTTTCAATATGGAGCGCCGGGAACGGAAATGAGCGGGTATGCAGACGGAGTGGTAGTGGGTAGTAAACCATTGTTTGATGGAATTGAAATACATCCTCAGTCTGACCCTTTGAGTATGAAGTTGGGCGGTTATGCAAGAGGAGCAGGGCATGGGTCCACTTTCCAGGATAACAATGGCAATTACTGGCATGTGAGCACTATTGAAATTTCAGTTAAAAATAATTTCGAAAGAAGAATTGGTATCTGGCCTGCAGGTTTTGATAAAGACGATGTGATGTGGTGCAATACTGCTTTCGGAGATTATCCTCATTATATTCCGGGTGCAATGCAATCTCCATTCAAATATGGAGATGGTTTTACTGGTTGGATGTTGTTGAATTTTAAAAAGCCTATACAAGTTTCTTCAACTCTGGGCGGTTATCATGCCAACAATGCCAACGATGAAAATATAAAAACGTATTGGAGTGCAGTAACAGGAGACAAAGGCGAATGGATCCAATCTGATCTTGGAAATATATCTACAGTCAATGCGATACAAATAAATTATGCCGACCAGGATGTAGATAGTAACCGATTGGGAAAATACCCGGGACAATATCACCAGTACAAATTATATTCTTCTGTTGATGGAAGCAAATGGAATATTCTTACAGATAAAAGCGATAATAAAACAGATGTGCCGCATGATTATGTAGAATTAGAAAAACCGGTACAGGCACGGTACATCAAACTGGAAAATATTCACATGCCTACCGGCAAATTTGCGATCAGTGGATTAAGAGTTTTTGGAAATGGGAATGGCCCGAAGCCAGACACTGTCACTTCATTTATCGTTTTACGAACAGAAAAAGATCCACGGAGCGCATGGATAAAATGGGACCAGGGAAAAAATGCTTTTGCATATAATATTTACTATGGAACGTCTCCGGACAAATTATATAATTCCATTATGGTCTATGATCTGAATGAATATTGGTTCAAAGCAATGGATAAAGAAAAAACCTATTATTTCAGTATTGAAGCGATCAATGAAAATGGTGTTTCAAAGAGATCCGTAATTGCTGAAGTAAGATAAAAATTATATTAATGATAAAACATCTTAAAGGATTTATCCTTTTCTTTCTTTTAGGTACTATTGCGATCAATGCACTGGCACAGCCTTTTGCTGATGAAATAGCAGCTTTCAAAAAGAAGGATTCTATTTCTTTTCCACCGAAACATGCAATTTTATTTATCGGGAGTTCTTCTTTCAGAAAGTGGACCGATGTGCAGGATTATTTCCCGAATTACACAATCATCAATCGGGGTTTTGGTGGCTCAACCCTACCGGATGTGATACGTTATGAAAAAGAAATTATTTTTCCTTATCAGCCCAAACAGATCGTTATTTATTGCGGAGAAAATGATGTTGCTACATCTGATACGCTCACAGGCCTGATAGTTTTTGAAAGATTCAAAAAATTATTTGCAGACATCAGAATAAAATTCCCGGGCATTCCAATAGTTTTTATTTCGCTGAAACCAAGCCCATCCCGCTGGGGCATGAGAGATAGAATGATGAAAGCTAATCAACTCATCAAAGATTATTTAAAATATGAAAAGAATGCGGTCTTTGTCAACGTATGGGACAGCATGCTTGGCAATAATGGTGAGCCGATGAAAGAAATATTCCTTGAAGACAACCTGCATATGAATGCAAAAGGATATGCGATCTGGAAAAAATTTATTGAACCCCATTTATTGAAATAAAAAAGAAATCATGAGATCGTTGCAAAAATTAATAGCTGGCATATTGACGCTGTGTGTGTTTCAGGCAGAAGCACAAAATGCACAGGACGTAAAGATGAAAACCTTTGTTGATGGGTTGATGAAAAAAATGACAATTGAAGAAAAGATCGGGCAGTTGAATTTACTAACGATAGGTGTAGATGTCACCGGTCCTATTCTGAGCAAAAACGTTGAACAGAATATCAAACAGGGCAATGTCGGCGCCATATTAAATACGCATGGACCTGCTGCTGTAAAAAAATTGCAGGAGATGGCGGTAAAAGATACAAGACTGGGAATTCCCTTGCTTTTTGGTTTAGATGTTATTCACGGACATACTACAATGTTTCCAATTCCATTGGCATTAGCATCAAGTTGGGATCTTGATCTCATTCAGCACACAGCTCGAATTGCTGCAACAGAATCAGCGGCTGATGGTATTAACTGGACTTACAGCCCGATGGTTGATATTGCCCGTGATCCGCGGTGGGGAAGAATTGCAGAAGGAGCCGGAGAAGATCCTTACCTCGGTTCACTAATTGCAAAAGCGATGGTAAAAGGGTACCAGGGAAATGATCTCAAGGACAAAGCCTCGATTATGGCCTGCGTTAAACATTTTGGATTATACGGAGCTGCGGAAGGAGGAAGAGATTACAATACCGTTGATATGAGCAAAGTAAAAATGTATAATGATTATTTACCGCCTTACAAAGCAGCAGTGGATGCGGGAGTAGGGAGTGTAATGAGTTCTTTCAATGAAATAAATGGTGTTCCTGCAACAGCAAATAAATGGCTGCTGACAGATGTTCTAAGAAAACAATGGGGCTTCAAAGGATTTCTGGTCACCGATTATACTGCCATAAATGAAATGATGGAACATGGAATAGGTGATTCTGCAAAAGTTACCGAGCTGGCATTAAAAGCAGGCGTTGATATGGACATGGTAAGCGAAGCCTATGTAAATAATTTAAAAAAATTATTGAAGGAGAAAAAAGTAACGCTGGCGGAAATCGATAATGCATGTCGCCGGGTGCTTGAAGCAAAATATAAGCTGGGATTATTTGATGATCCTTATAAGAATCTTAATGACCCGGGGTACAAACAGAAAATTTTTACAGCATCAAACAGGGAATATGCAAGAAAAGCAGCACAGGAATCTATAGTGTTGCTGAAAAACATGAACAACACGTTACCCCTGAAAAAATCGGGAACGATTGCCGTGATTGGCCCGCTTGCTGATGATAAAAAGGATACATCAGGCCCGCATGGCGCTGCCAGCGATGCTAATGACAATGTGAGTGTAATGGAGGGATTAAAAAATATGAGTGGTATCAATATCCTGTATTCAAAAGGGGCTAACATTACAGATGATAGCTTAATGCTGCAGGAATTAAATGCAAATGGCGGGAACATTACAGTGGATGAGCGTTCAGCTCAACAGCTTATTGATGATGCGGTCAGCGTTGCAAATAAGGCAGATATTATTGTTGCTGTACTGGGCGAAGCACAGGGCATGAGTGGTGAAGCTGCAAGCCGCAGTGAAATTGGTTTGCCGGCAAGCCAGGAAAATTTATTAAAAGCTCTTGTGGCCACCGGTAAACCGGTTGTTTTAGTGTTGATGAATGGAAGGCCTTTGACGCTTAGCTGGGAAAATAAAAATGTAACAGCCATCCTTGAAACCTGGTTCAGTGGCACCGAAGCCGGAAATGCAATTGCAGATGTTTTGTTTGGCGATGTTAATCCTTCCGGGAAACTGACTGTTTCATTCCCGGTCAATGTCGGGCAAATTCCAATTTACTATAATCATAAAAATACCGGCCGTCCTTATAACGGAGATATTTTATTTAAATACACTTCACGATATCTTGATGTTTCAAACGATCCACTATATCCTTTTGGGTATGGCCTTAGCTATACAACTTTTGATTACAGTGATATAAAACTCAGCAGTAACAATATGACATCAACCGGTAAGATCAATGCATCGATTACAGTTACAAATTCAGGTAACTATGATGGTACAGAAGTGCTGCAAATGTATATTAGGGATATGGTGGGCAGTATCACCCGTCCGGTGAAGGAATTAAAAGGATTTCAACGAATATTTCTGAAAAAGGGAGAGAGCAAAGTTGTAAGCTTTACGATTGATGCAAACACGTTGAAGTTTTATAACAGCGATCTGAAATATGTAGCAGAACCCGGTGCGTTTAAAGTCTTTATTGGAGGGAATTCGAGAGATGTGAAAGAGGCTTCTTTTACTTTGAGATAAAAAACATTGATAGTTCCCGGTATTTTGGTTGTCAGTCACACTTTACTGCTGATACCAAAGCTCTCTATACAAAAAGAATAGTGAGTTCAGGCGATTACTGAATGTTTTTTGAACGATCGCATTTTCGCTAGGCGGAATCAAAAAAGGCTTTGAAAAATCAAAGCCTTTTTTTTCGTAGCCCGTACGGG
>DASZPW010000505.1:0-6836 GCA_035550155.1 Chitinophagaceae bacterium
TAGCTGCTAACAACACCATCGTCCACTTAAATACCGGGGTGACCTGTATTTTTGGAGCAGCTCCTTCCCGGAAATACATTGCCTGAATAAGACGGAAATAATAAAAGACACTTACAGCCGCCATTACAACGGCAAAGATCACCAGCCAAAAATTCCGATGTGTATCAACTGCCGCTCTCAACATGTAAAATTTGGAAAGAAACCCTCCGGTAAGGGGAATGCCTGCAAGAGATAATAAAAATATAGTAGTAGTTGCTGCAAGTAAAGGTTGATTTTTTGCAAATCCATTAAAGCCATCATAAGTATAATCGCTCATCTTGATCAAAACAGCAAATATGCCGATGGTCGCTAAACAATAAGCCGCTATGTATAACAAAAGACCTTCCTTCGCATCAGTGTTCATAGCGTATAATGATAACATCATGAATCCCGCCTGAGCAATACTGGAGTAAGCCAGCATTCTTTTTACACTTTGCTGAAATACTGCCGTGATATTACCGATGAATAATGTAGCCGCCGTAAGTACGGCCATCCATAATTGCCATTTGGGTCCTAAAATTCCAAATGCCTCATCAAACAGACGGATGAATGCAATAAAACTTGCCGCTTTAACTATAGTGGCCATGAACGAAGTAAAAACGGTTGGAGCACCATCATACACATCCGGAGTCCAGAAGTGAAAGGGAGCAACTGAAGATTTAAATGCCATGGAAAATAACAATAACGTCATCCCGGCGATCAACAATGGAGAAGGAACCCCATGTATGTCAGCAATATTCGCTGACATAAAACTTCCTGTTGCACCATAAATAAGAGCAATACCCATCAGCATTAAACTGGTAGAAAAAGCTCCAAGCAATAAATATTTCAATGACGCTTCATTACTCTTCAGGTTTCTTTTATCGCTGCCTGTAAGAATATAAAGCGGGATAGATATAATTTCAATACCAAGAAACAATATCAATACAGATTTGAAAGAAGCAGCCAGTGTGATACCGCAAAGAATGAAAAAGATCAGTGCTAAATACTCTGCATAATGGATACCCACTTTTTCCATATCTCTTGCAGACAGGATCAGGAAAAGAAGTGTGGTAGCAAAAATGATGGAATCAAAAAGCAAAGCAAACCGGTCAAATACGACCATGCCTTTGGTATCAACTTTAAAAAATACCGTTCCGGACATTTCAAGCACATTCGCTAGTAACAATAAAATAAGCCCTGCCACTGCCAGGTTGCGAATAGCATGTTTTTGTTTCAGCAGAATTCCGCTGAACATCATGATCACTCCCCAAACTGCCGATATAATCAGTGCATTCATAATTTCAATCTCTAATGCTTCATTAATAAGGGTAGTACATCCGATTTCTTCAAAATTGTATCTGTTACATCATGTGTCAGATTCAATATGCTATCCGGATAAACACCAAGCCAAATAATAAGGATCACAATAACACTGAGCACCAGTTTTTGATTCCATGTAATATCCTGTGCTGCCGTTGTAACTGCATTACTGTTCCCATAAAACACTTTTCGGATCATATTCAGAATATAGATCGCTGCAAGGATGATGCTGATAGCAGCAAGAACAGTAAATACCACGTTATAATGAGTGATCTTAGAACTGAAGATCCCGTTGAACATCATGAATTCTCCAATGAATGCATTGGTTAACGGTAGAGCAATATTGGCTAATGCAATGATCATTGCGAAAATTGCCAATGACGGAGTCCTTTGCGCCAATCCACCCAATTCAGAAATTTTTCTTGTGCCACATTGTTTTTCGATGACGTCCACCACGATCCACAACCCAATGATATTGATCCCATGATTGAACATTTGTATCATCACTCCCTGAAATCCGATGGTTGTTTCGGAAAAGATGGTAGCACACATCAACCCGATATGTGCAATGGAAGAATACGCTACCAGCCGTTTCAGATCATCCTGTTGAATAGCTACCAGTGATGCATATAAAATTCCTGTCACAGCCAACGATGTCACCACATCGCCCCATTGAAATGATGCAACGGATACAACCGGAAGCAACCAGCGGATACAAGCGAACACTCCCATTTTTACCATTACACCACTCAACACCATGGTAGTGGATGAATTGGATTGCTCATACAGATCCGGCTGCCAGGTATGAAAAGGGAAAATGGGCATCTTGATGGCAAACGCCGCAAAGAATAACCAGAAAACCCAATTCTGTGTTTTAATCGGTAAAAATTTGCCAAGCTTATAAAATGCTTCGATGCTAAATGAATGTTCGGGGGTTTGCGTATATAAATATATGATGCCGGCAAGCATCAGTACAGAACCCAGGAAAGTGTAAATAAAAAATTTGAACGTTGCCTGGATCCTTTTTTCTCCGCCCCACTGGGAACTGAGAAAATACATGGGTATCAAAACCAATTCCCAGAAAAAATAAAATAGCAGTGCATCCATGGCTACGAACACACCCATCAAGCCAGCCTGTACCAATAACATCAGGCCAAAGAAATTTTTGGCTTTCTGATATTGATTTTTCCAGGTAGCAATAAAAATAACAGGGTAAGAAACTGCTGTCAGTAAACAAAGTATTTGTCCCATTCCATCTACCTGCACAGAAAAACTACTTCCTAATGAGCCGAGCCAATCAGTAGTAAATTGTAAATATTTATTGTCATGGAGCAATGTCAAACCCAGAAAAGCAACAATTAGTGTGATCATGGATGAAAACAATGCCCATGATCTTGCCGCTTTTTCATTTTTAAAAAAGAACAACGCCAATCCGCTGACCAAAGGAATCACTATGAATAGAACCGGGATCATATCTTATTTATCAATTGCCTTATTTATTTTCTTAAGAAAAACTGAATGACAAATATCAATAGCATGCTCAACACCATTAATAATATATAGCTTCCCACCTGCCCGCTTTGCAATAAGCGGACCTGGCGGCTTCCGTAATTCACCAGCTTCCCTACTCCATTCACTAATGCATCGATCACTGAACGTTCAATTATTTTATTGAGGAAAGCGCCTAATTTATTCAATGGGTTTACGATGATCTTCTCATACAGTTCATCCACATACCATTTGTTTTCCAAAAATTTACCCAACCCTTTTTCTTCAACAGCCTGGTATTTTTTGAAACGAAACCACGCATATATAATAACCAGCAATACTAATACTGTCGATATCACCATCAGCATCATTTCAGTAGAAGATGAAACTGCTTCTCCTTGTTGTACCGGAATTACCGGAGCTAAAAATGCCGTAAGCTTATCTCCGCCTTTCATGAATATTTCAGGAATACCTACAAAGCCACCGGCAAATGCAAGAATAGCAAGTATGATCAATGGTATTGTCATTCCTGCGGGACTTTCATGCACATGATGTTGTTGCTCTTCCGTTCCCCTGAATGATCCGTTGAAAGTGAGAAATAGTAAACGGAACATATAAAATGCGGTGAGTAAAGCGCCAAACAAAGCAATAGCATATAAGATTTTATTATGCTCAAATGCACTCAACAAAATAGCATCTTTGGAAAAGAAACCGGAGAAAGGAGGAATACCTGAAATAGCAATACAACCAATCAAAAAAGTGAGATAGGTTATTTTCAGTTTTCCTTTCAGCCCACCCATTTTTCGAATATCCTGTTCGCCACCCATTGCGTGAATCACACTTCCTGCTCCAAGAAACAGTAATGCTTTGAAGAAAGCATGTGTCATTACATGAAATACTCCCGCCGTGTACGCTCCCACTCCCAACGCCAAAAACATATACCCCAATTGGCTCACGGTGGAATACGCCAATACTTTTTTAATATCATTTTGTTTCATCGCAATCGTGGCGGCGAGAATTGCAGTAGCAAGGCCAATAATAGCAACTACATTTTGCGAGATCGGAGCTAACGAATACAATACATTGCTTCTTGCAATCATATAGATACCTGCAGTCACCATCGTAGCAGCATGGATCAATGCCGATACAGGCGTCGGGCCAGCCATCGCATCCGGCAACCAGGTGTATAAAGGTATCTGAGCGCTTTTTCCTGTGGCGCCAACAAATAACAATAAAGTGATGATGGTAATGTCGGTTGTACTTAAAGTAGAAGCTTTGGAAAATACATCCTCAAATGAAACGCTGCCGACTTTTGAAATGATCATGAACAATGCGATGAGAAAAGCCAGGTCGCCGATACGGTTCATGATAAATGCTTTGTTCGCTGCTTTATTATATTCTGTATTCTTAAACCAGTAACCGATCAGCAAATAAGAACAAAGTCCCACACCTTCCCAGCCGATGAACATGATGACGTAATTGGCGCCCATCACCAGCAGCAGCATGGAAAAAATAAAAAGATTCAGGTAAGAAAAATATCTTCCATAATGCTCGCCAGTTTCTTCTTTCATGTATGAAGTTGAATATACATGAATGATAAAACCTACGCCGGTAATGATGAGCAGAAACAAAGACGACAAGGCATCGATCTGAAAAGCAAAAGGGATCTGGAAAGAACCTACTGAGATGAAATTGAAATACTCTGCCACATGACTGTTCCCGTTTTTAACCTGCAAAAATATCCAGACACTTATAACGAATGAAACAAGTACCGTTCCGGATCCTAACACGGCGATCAAAGGTTTTGAAAGCTGCTTACGAAACAACCCATTAATAAGAAATCCTATCAATGGGAAAAAAGGAACCAGCCAAGCTATTTGCAACGCATTTTGCATACTATCCGTTCTAATGCTTTAACCTGTTTAAAAAATTCACATCCACCGAATGAACATTGCGGAACATCATCACAATGATCGCCAGCCCCACACTTACTTCTGCCGCTGCTACTACCATAATGAAAAAGACAAAAATTTGTCCTTCGGTGCCTGCAGTTGGCGTTGTCGCTGCCAGTTTCAAATGATGCATTTTGGAAAAAGCCACCAGCAGCAGGTTCGCTGCATTAAGCATGATCTCAATGCACATAAATACAATGATCGCATTACGGCGTGTCAATACACCCACAATACCAACGGCAAATAATGCCAATGACAGAAATATGTAATAATTAATCGGCATGTTCGGCTTCTTTTTTACCCAATACAACAGCACCTACCATCGCACTCAAAAATAATACGCTGCTTATTTCAAATGGAACTACATAGTCTTTAAATAATGCTTTGCCCAAATTTCCGATCAGCCCGATATCTCCGGTTCCTGCTTCAGCCATTGCAGATTTTGTTTCTGCATTTTTCAAAGCTGCTACCAATACCAATAATAAACACCCTCCTGCTAATGCACCCGCCAGCTTCAACCATTTATTTTTTTGGGGTTCATTGTCTTTGTTCAGATTCATAAGCATGATCACAAAAAGAAATAAAACCATGATGGCACCTGCATAAACAATAATATTTACGATGGCAAGAAACTGCGCATTCAATAAAAGATAATGACCGGAGATGGCGAAGAAAACCAATATCAGCCACAACACACTATAAACAGGATTTTTGCTGGTAATGACCATCAATGCGCTGAACAGCGCCAACACAGAAAGAAACCAAAACAAAATTTGAGTTATACTCATTTCTCTATAAGCTGTTGTTGTACTCCAAAATTTCCGGATCAGTAAAATTATTTACTGATCGTTTTCACCGGCCGGTCACCCAAAGCTTTTTTATACGCTTCAGGCTCTGTCAGCGGATTAGGAATCAACAGGTCTTCTTTTTTATAAATAAATCCTTTTCGTGAATAATTAGACGGTGCAAAAGTCTGCGATAAATAGATCGCATCTTTCGGACAGGCATCCTCACACAAACCACAAAAGATGCAGCGCAGCATATTGATCTCATATTTCGCTGCATATTTTTCTTCCCGATACAAATGTTCTTCTTCCGGCAACCGTTCTGCTGCTTCCATCGTGATAGCTTCTGCAGGGCAAGCCACTGCACATAAACCGCAAGCCGTACAACGCTCTCTTCCTTCTTCATCCCGGTTCAATACATGCAATCCCCGGAATACCGAAGAGAAAGAACGTTTCTGTTCAGGATAATTGATCGTTGCTTTTCTTTTGAACAAATGACTCAAAGTGATCATCATTCCTTTCAGCACATTCCACAGGTATATCCGCTCCAGCCAGGTCATTGGCCGGCGATCAACCTGTTTTGCTCTTTGCGTTAATTGAATCATCTTTTTTATTGTTCTAAAAAGTTTGCAAATATATTGATGAGTAATGAGTGACCAATGATGAGTTTTACTGATCGCTCATTATTCATTACTCATGATTTATTTCTCAACAACATCACAATGGCCGTGATCACCATATTCGCCAGCGACAAAGGAATTAATCCTTTCCATCCAAGATTCATCAACTGATCATAACGGAATCTTGGGATCGTCCAGCGGATCCAGATGAACACAAATAAAAAGAAAAATATTTTGGCCATCAAAACGGCAAAGCCGATGATCGCTAATAAGTTTTGTGATAACCCCCAGTGTGCTTCATTCACAAATGGAATGTCATACCCACCAAAAAACAAAGTAGCCATCACAGCGCTGCTGATAAACATATTGATGTATTCAGCAAACAAATAAAATCCGAGTTTCATCGAAGAATATTCCTGGTGATAACCAAAATTCAATTCATTTTCTGCTTCGGGTAGATCAAACGGTGTACGGTTACATTCAGCTAATGCACAAACAAAAAATACGAGGAAGCCTATCGGCTGGTAAAAAATATGCCATCCGTGTTCCAACTGGTTGTTCAGAATGGCGCTCATGCGCAGATCACCAACCAGCATCAATACAGCTATCAATGCCAAACCCATCGGCAATTCGTAAGAAACCATTTGCGA
>DASZPW010000506.1:0-2386 GCA_035550155.1 Chitinophagaceae bacterium
GATGGATCATTTGTGTTACCAGTTTGCTCCAATACCCTTTCCCCACTTTCTTATGAATCGCCTCATCTCCAAAGATGGCCAGCTGATGATGTTTGACCGCTACATAGATCAACACAGCATTCCTTTCAGCTGTATTTTGCATATTCAACTTTTCAAAAATTTCTTTTGCCCTGTCCAATGCATCCATGTAGCTGCATTTACTTTCAACAAACACACGAATTTCTCCACTCGTTTCCTTTTCTGCATGCTGAATAGCCTGAAGGATCTTCTGATGTTCTTCTTCAGTAAAAAATTTATTTCTCTTTTTTAGAATAGAAAACATTCCCTTTTCAATAAAATTTATTTAATATCAAAATTGATATCCGGGTTTTTCTCGGTTCCCTTATCGGCTTCATAATAAGCTTTCTCTTTAAAACCAAAGATCCCGGCAAGCATGTTATTAGGGAAACGCTGAACTTTCAGATTATATCCTCTTACTGCATCATTGTAATCACGCCTTGCCACATTGATCCTGTTTTCTGTTCCTTCGATCTGTGCCTGAAAATCCCGAAATGCCTGTGTGGTTTTTAAATCCGGGTATTGTTCAAATGTAGCAATGAGGCGACCGAATGATTGTTGCAAACCGGCCTGTGCCTGCTGGTATTCCTGCAATGATTTTTGGTCACTGATATTTACCTGCACTGAAGTGGCTTTGGCTCTTGCATCCACTACTGCCTGCAATGTGGATTTTTCAAAATTAGCAGATGCCTGCACGGTTTTTACAACGCTGCTATACAGATCAGTTCTTCTCTGATAGTTCGTCTCTACATTACTCCATGCGGTTTTGACATTCTGATTACCCGTAACCAGACCATTGTAGCCGCTGCATCCCCATACAAATAATATAAGAATGATTGCGGCAATGCCGAGTAAGGCGATATTTCGTGTACCTTTCATTGTTGTAGGTTTTAGTGAAGATTAAAATTAAGGGTTTATAAAATAGCAACTACTGATTCAAAGCAGGGGCCAACCGGTGTTTTCCTGACAAAATGCCCCCTTATCCCCCCATTTGCAGGAAAAAAATTGCCATTTACCGTATTTGCTCAAGCTTAAAACGCTATTCGTCAAAAACATCACGCTACCTGAAGGAATTAAAATAACTCTGAGGCATGATTTTAGCCGTTTTTTATTTAAGTTTTTGCAATCTACATTTTATGAAAAGGTTGTCTATACTATTGTTTACCGTTCTGCTGTTTGTAATCTATTGTAAAAAAAGTAGCAAGACCGCTCACAACGGAATGGAAGCGATCAAAGATTCTGTTATTGTTTCAAATTTGAATTTTCCCTGGGAAATTCTATGGGGCCCGGATAATTTCATCTGGATGACGGAAAGAGGCGGCAGGATAAGCAGGGTTGATCCGCTAACCGGCCAGGTTATTCCCCTAATAACTATCACAGAAGTTGTATCGAATAATGAAGGCGGAATGCTGGGTATGGTATTAGATCCGGATTTTACAACCAATTCTTATCTATATGTAGCATACGATTATAATCAGTCCGGCAGTTACAAGGGGAAAGTAGTTCGCTATACGTATAATGGAACTACACTAGTTAATCCTCAAATAATTATTGATAATATCGCCGCTTCTTCCAACCATAATGGTTGCCGGTTGCTGATAAGTCCTGATAAAAAACTTTTTATAACCACTGGTGATGCATTGAACCCGAACACCTATCCACAAAACACGTCTTCACTTAATGGGAAAATACTCCGTTTGAATCTTGACGGCAGCATACCTTCAGATAATCCTATTGCGAACAGTCCTGTATGGACTTATGGGCACAGAAACCCGCAGGGTTTAATCATAGCAAATGATCTAATGTATAGTTCTGAGCATGGGCCTGCAAATGATGATGAGATCAACATTATTGAAAAAGGAAGAAATTACGGATGGCCGGATATAGAAGGCTTTTGCAATACCAGCAATGAACAAAACTTTTGTGCAGCACATAATATAAAAGAGCCGATCAAAGCATGGACGCCGACCATTGCCCCTTCCGGGCTAGATTATTATGATAATGATGAAATACCTCAATGGAAAAATTCATTGTTGTTAGCTACATTAAAGAACTCCCGTTTATATCAACTGAAATTGAATACGGCACACACTTCAATAATTGAAACGAATGAGTATTTCACTAACAAATATGGCCGAATGAGAGATATTTGTATTTCCCCTTCAGGAAAAGTTTATATCTGCACCAGTAACGGAGGTGATGATAAGATCATCGTTGTTTCAAAAAAATAACCTTACTAAGACTTTATCGCAGCGATACCTGGTAAAATTTTCCCTTCAAAGAATTCCAACATTGCGCCGCCTCCCGTTGAGACATAACTGACTTTGCC
>DASZPW010000507.1:0-2181 GCA_035550155.1 Chitinophagaceae bacterium
AATGAACAAAGCCGGAACGATGGCAAAATATTTTGCCACATCATTGGCAATCGAAAAAGTTGTCAGCGTCCCTCTTGTCATCAGCAATTGTTTTCCTATTTCAACAATTTCAATCAGCTTGGTTGGATCATTTTCCAAATCAACCATATTGCCTGCTTCCTTCGCAGCCTGTGTACCGCTATTCATCGCAACACCAACATCTGCCTGCGCTAATGCCGGTGCATCGTTGGTACCATCCCCCATCATTGCTACTAATTTTCCGCCTTGTTGTTCTTTACGGATGTAATTCATTTTATCTTCAGGCTTCGCCTCTGCAATAAAATCATCCACGCCTGCTTTTTCAGCAATGTATTTTGCAGTTAAAGGATTATCTCCCGTAACCATTACCGTCTTCACTCCCATTTTTCTTAACCGTTCAAAACGTTCCTGAATTCCCGGTTTAATGATGTCCTGCAATTCAATTACGCCTGTTACCTGGTTATTCTTTGATACAACTAATGGCGTCCCTCCATTTTGCGCAATAGTTTTTACTCTTCCTTCTATATCGGATGGAACATTAGTTCCATTTTTTTGTGCCAGGCTCAGAATAGCGTCGAAGGCACCTTTACGGATCTTTGTTCCATCGGGTAGATTCACACCGCTGCTTCTTGTTTCTGCTTTAAACCCTATAAATTCCATTCCTCTCAGGTTGGTGGTTCCTTTTACACCTTTCGTTCCTGCCAATTCTACAATGGATTTTCCTTCCGGTGTTTCATCAGCCATCGAAGAAAGTACCGTCATTTCAATAAATTCCTTTTCTTCAATATTATCAGAAGGATAAAAATTGGTGGCTTTGCGATTACCGATCGTGATGGTTCCTGTTTTATCCAACAAAATTGTATCAAGGTCGCCGGCTGTTTCTACCGCTTTACCACTTTTAGTAATAACGTTTGCTCTTAATGCCCTGTCCATTCCTGCTATGCCGATCGCACTCAGCAATCCGCCGATCGTTGTTGGTATCAAACAAACAAAAAGAGAAATAAATGCTGCGATTGTTATTGGAGTATTGGCATAATCACCAAACGGTTTCAATGTCACACAAACAATAATGAAAACAAGAGTAAATGCAGCCAGTAAGATCGTCAAAGCAATTTCATTGGGAGTTTTCTGACGTGTCGCTCCTTCCACCAAAGCGATCATTTTATCCAGGAAAGTTTCTCCGGGTTCCGTGGTCACTTTCACGGTTATTTTGTCGGATAATACTTTTGTTCCGCCGGTAACAGAAGATTTATCGCCGCCTGCCTCACGGATCACCGGGGCAGATTCCCCGGTAATAGCGGATTCATCAATCGTAGCAATTCCCTTAATTATTTCGCCATCCATCGGGATCACATCACCGGCTTCGCAAATGAATTGGTCACCTTTTCTCAACTGAGAGGAAGGGATCACTTTCACTTCATTCACAAAATTGTCTCCCACCGGAAATATTTTCTTTGCCGGAGTTTCTTCTCTTGCCTTTCGTAAACTATCAGCCTGTGCTTTTCCTCTTGCTTCAGCTATTGCTTCGGCAAAATTGGCAAACAACAAGGTGATAAATAATACTGCCGTAATGATAATATTATAAACCAGGCCTCCCTGCGAGGATTCTCCCGTTATTATCCATACGCAAACTCCCGCCATCACCAATGTTCCGATCCATACTGTAAACATTACCGGATTGCGGAACATGATACGTGGATTTAGCTTGACGAAAGATTGCGCCAACGCTTCTTTCACCAATGATGGTTCAAATAATCTTTGTGATCTTCTGTGTATTGACATAAAGGCCTCCCTAAACCCCTCCGAAGGAGGGGCTTTGAAATTTTATTATTTTGATCTATTCAATTTCATATTCTGGTAACAAGTTTTAGAACCCTTCATAAGTCCCTTTAAGGATTTAGGGTTTCATTCCAAAGAACTCTGCGATCGGACCAAGCGATAATGCCGGGAAGAAACTTAACGCAGCCACAATGAATATCACGGCAAATACCATGATACCGAAAGTGGACGTATCTGTTTTCAACGTTCCTGCACTTGCCGGTACATATTTTTTCTTAGCCAGGATTCCTGCAATAGCCACTGGCCCGATGATGGGTAAAAATCTTCCAATGAGCATTACAATACCGCAGGTGATATTCCAGAATGGAACACCGTCCCCTAATC
>DASZPW010000508.1:0-5590 GCA_035550155.1 Chitinophagaceae bacterium
TTCGATCTTATCGATCAGTTTTCCGTCTTCAATGAAAGCGCCACGATACCTGAAATGATAATACTTAATGGCATTATCCGAAATGGGAGAGATAAATCCTCTCGGGTTCAGGTTATTCCCGATAAGGATTGTGTTATCATAAAAAGAAAAAAAACGGGGAGCCGCCAACCCGTATCCATCACTTTGACCACTGACCCTGGAAGAGATCACATCCACTTTTTCTTTATTTGGCTTGTCCACCGAATAATTAGAAATAGTTTCTGAGAGATAGATCATTTTGTTTTTACTCGTATCCCCGTCACCAAAATCTATTTTCTGTCCAAATATTTTTTTAGGATAGTCATTGATGACCAACTCTCCCTTTGTATAAACTTCACATTGAAACTTATCCAGCTGTGATTGATAAAACTTTCTTTTGTCGATTGCATGGCGAATGATCTCATACGCAGGGTCGGTCTTGTTGGAAACGATGACTTCTCCCATGATCAATTGTTCTACAGGCAAAGAAAAATCTAACGTTTGATCAGCATTGGAGATCTTTATAGTTTTCGATACTGTTTTATATCCCACATGCTGACAGATCAAAGTATAAGTGCCGGGATCCATATCCAGGAAATATATTCCTTCGCTATTGGCATTAGTGCCACGAATGGTACCTTTTATCGAGATCGAAGCATAAGGCAGTGGTTTACCTGCGTTGTCAGTGATGATACCGGAAATTCGTTGGGAGAGAACACCGGTCAGTAAACTAAATGAAAACAAGAAGGTCAATGCCTTTCTCATATCGCAGTTTAATTAATGAATGTAGCATTCATTTTTAATATATGCTTGTTTCATTTTAAAATAGAAAAAAATCAATTGCTGCCTGTACGGAGGTAAGAACCGCTCAGCGCCGCAAAACCGGCCACTAATCCCCCGACAAGTGCAGTAACTAGGATCAATAAATATGCATTGCCTCCCAATGGCAATACAGCAGCAATTTTATTAGCAAGGATACTTTCATTTTTCATATTGATCCACCAGGCCAGGGCAGCCCATAATAGAAATACACCCAGGAATCCCGAGAGGAATGCTCTGCCTGATTTTTGAGGAACTAGTAAAGCAATAACAAAAGCTGCCAGTGCCAGGCTCCACCATTGCATATATTTTCCGCCCAGAAAAGCAAGCAAAGCAGTTAAAAGGATTGCAATTATTGATTTCATTTTTCAGAATTGAATTATTTATCTACTCATCATTCATTACTCATCGTCATTGTCCATTTCACTTTCGGGTCTTTCCCATCAGTTCGCTGCATCATCCACAATAAATAATATTCTCCCTTTGTCCATTTATCCACAAAATTGTCATAGTATTTACTTCCGGGATTACCGCTTTCGCCGCCGGGAAAAACTCCATATGCTTCTGTTTTTGATGACAGCTGAACGATCATTCTCCAGCTGGGCCCATGTTCATGTGTTGTTGCATTGATGATGTCTCCACCACCGCCTACCGGTAAGCCTTCTTTAGCAAAGGCAGTGATCGTTTTCAACAAATGAAAAATTGTCGGATCCTGGTGTTTGGCCCATTCCAGTTTTCCATCTTTCTCCTCTTTTTGTAATACAGGAATAGCTTCCTGCAATGCTGTTGTTATAGCATCAAACAATGTTTCTTTCTGAGCTGTGTTGATATTATCAATATATTTAAAAGTGGAATCTTTCAGCAAGGCTTCCAATAAAGTTTGAGATTCCGGCATCACACCTTCTGGTTTTACCTGGTCCAATTCATCTTTCCACACAACATTCATCAAACTATCCCACCAACTTGTGAAAACAGTTTGCCCGGTTGAATTCGGACCGGCCTGCAGGTCCCAATTCTTTACCATATCCAAATATTTTTTCCCATCTGCATTCAGATCATTCTCTCTTATATATTTCAGTAGCAATGGCCGTGCTTCTTCAGCAAATGTGTTATAATAATCGTATTGCAACTTCATCATATCTTCCGGCGTGATCTGTTCCATACCGGATAATCTCCTTGTGATCGTTAGTCCTCGCATAGTAATATAATTGCCGGGAATAAAATAAGGATATGTAGAATCAACAGGACGCTGATTAGCGCTGACAATAAATCCACGATCAGGATTGATGACATGCGGGTTTTCTTTTTGCGGAATAAAACCCTGCCACATATAACTGCTGTCTTCACCCGGCATTACAAATAAGCCTTGTCCATACCAACGGGCAGGAAATTTTGCTTGCTGCCATAATGCAATATCTCCACTTTTGGAAGCAAAGAGCATATTCTGGCCGGGGCATTGAAACACCTGTATGGCTTTATAATATTCATCATAATTTTTTGCCCGGTCAAGATTGAACCACATCAATCCCTCATTGGAAGGATCATGTGCTGACCATCTGCAGGCAATCGCTTTTCCCTTTGAAAGATCTGTAGAAAAACTTTTATCATACATCACCGGACCAAAAACGGTATAAGCGACTGTATCAAGAATGGTCTTTGAGCCACGAACTTTTATCTGTTCTACACGGAGATTTGTTTTTTCCCATTTTCCATTGAACCAATATTCCTGTTTACTGTCGTCTTTGAATTTGATCTCGTAATAATCTTTTACATCCCGCTCGGCATTGGTAAATCCAAATGCAATACTATCATTGAATCCAATGATGACATTGGGCGATCCCGGGAACGTAGCGCCATATACATTCACCGTGGGAGAATTCAATTGCATTTCATACCATATAGATGGGAATGTCAACTCCAGGTGCGGATCATTGCAAAGAATCGGAGCCCCGCTTTGCGTTTTCTTTCCTGCCACCGCCCAATTATTGCTTCCATTACTTGGATCAGGCATCCCTACTTCCGTTATATTCACAGTATCTTTCTTTGAAAAATATAATGAATCAGCAGAAGCAGGTTTTACCGGAATAATTCCCGGTGGATCAAAAATGGTCCCTTTGGGAACTATGGGCTCCAGGGAATCCGGCACCTGTTTATCCAAAGTCATGAAGTCATTAAAATTGAAAGCTGATTTCATATTCGTATTTGCCAGGTCGGTCTCATATCCGGCAAGGGTTCGGCTCATCTGTTTCAGAAATAAAGCAATTTTTAAATTACTCCACTCTTCAGGTTTGTAATCCAGTAATTTATATTCTAACGGCATTGTGGCGTACGTCAAAGAATGGATATATGCATTGACACCGGCTGTGTATGCATCACAACCACTTTTACTGACAGGATCGGCCTCCATTAATTTTAAGGCATTTTCTGCAGCATAGACCATTCCCAATCGCCTTGTTTCACGGTCATAATTTATAAACCGGGGATCGTTGCCTAAATGCTCACTGATCCTGCCGGCAGCAGCAAAGGTTTGAAACTCCATTTGCCATAATCTGAATTTTGCATGGATATACCCTTGAGCGAAGTAGAGATCCTCGTCATTATCAGCAAAAATGTGCGGCACCAGCCGGTCGTCAAAATACACTTCCACTTTCCCTTTCAGTCCCGGCATTTTCAAAGCAGTAGAAAAATTCTGATCGGTTGCTTCGGCATTTTGCCAAAAACCCTGCTGGGGACTCAAAAATTTTCCCAATGGAGGAACGGGCCCCCACTTTTTACTTAATGCAATAACCAAACCCGCAGTTATTACGGTTGAAATGACAAAAGGAACAATTCTCATGCGCCTGTAATTATTAATTTGAAAGATAACAAAAACAAGAATCGAAATCTTTTTTTGATTTTTCAAAAAATCCCTTAACTTAGACCTAGAATTTTCATAGGATAAGGTTTAATGGTTTCGGGGCTCCTTTCTAGGAGCCCCTTGCCTTTTATACCAATTCATCCATTTTCCCTGAAAAAATATTTTCAAACTTTGTTTGTATTATTCACAGTTGATCTCTTTTCCAGCATTATTTAAATTACCCGGTAAAAGTTTTCAGCAAATTTTGCATCAGTAAATTTGTTGTATGGATGTATCCAAAAAATTGGCTGACTTCAATGCTTCTCCCGGCATTAAGGAAAAGCTGGCGGAATATGGCACAGCGAAAACGTTTGCCGAAGGAGAAACCATACTTAATGAAAACGCTTATATCCGGGCTATCCCGATCGTTATCAGCGGTAGTGTAAAGGTCATGAGAACAGATGACGATGGCAGGGAAATATTATTGTATTACATCAGGGCAGGCGAAAGCTGCATCATGTCTTTCCTGGGTGGCTTGCATCATGACACCAGCAAAGTGAGAGCCGTGGCAGAAGAAGAAACCGAAGTACTTTTTATCCCGGTTGATAAAGTCAGTGAACTAATAAAACAATATCCCGAGTGGCTGGATTATATATTTCGCCTTTACCACAAAAGATTTGAAGAATTGCTGGATGTGGTAAATGCCGTAGCGTTCAAGAAAATGGATGAACGATTACTGAACTTCATAAAAAAGAAAACGGAACTCACCGGAGCAAAAACTTTGTATGTAACGCATGAACAACTGGCGAATGAACTCGGTACGGCTCGTGTGGTAGTGTCACGCCTGCTGAAACAAATGGAGGATGAAGGCCTGGTAAAGCTCAGCCGCAATAAGATCACTGTTCTGTAACTTAAGTAACCGTCGGCGGAAGTTGCACACTCTATCTTTGCATCGTCTTTGAATACTATTGACCAACCTAAATTCTGGACCATGCAAATAAAACAGTTCGAGGATAAAAATTTATCCCATTATTCTTATGCTATTCTGAGCAATCATGAAATAGCATTGATTGACCCCGCCCGTGATCCGAAGCCCTATTATGATTTTGCCGCAGTACATCATGCACGGATCGTGGCGGTGATAGAAACGCATCCTCATGCAGATTTTGTAAGTAGTCATTTGGAGATTTCACATCATACCGGCGCTACTATTTATGTAAGCAAACTGTTAAGCGCTGAATATCCACATCAGCCATTTGATGAAGGCGACGCTATTATATTAGGTCATATTACGCTCAAAGCTCTCAACACCCCCGGTCACTCTCCCGACAGCATCAGCATCGTGGCAATAGATGAGAATGGAAAAGAAAAAGCGGTGTTCACCGGCGATACATTATTCATCGGCGATTGCGGTCGTCCCGACCTGAGAGAAAAAGCAGGAGCCATTACTGCTGCCAAAACTGAGTTGGCAAAACAAATGTATCATTCACTTCGCAAAAAACTTATGCCACTTCCCAATGAAGTGGAAGTCTATCCGGCTCACGGAGCAGGAAGTTTATGCGGTAAAGGGTTGAGTGAATTAAATCGTAGTACGATAGGCGCTGAAAAAATTTCCAACTGGAGCCTGCAGGAAATGAGCGAAGAAAAATTCGTTCAGAAATTACTGGAAGGCCAGCCTTTTATTCCAAAATATTTTCCATTCGATGTAGGCATCAACAAAAAAGGTGCGGATGATTTTACCAGGGCGATTTTAAAAATAAAAAAAATACATGCATCAACCGTTGAAAAAATAGATCCGGCCATTACAATAATTGACACCAGGCCCCAGGTTGAATTCAAGAAAGGGCATTTGAAAAATGCGATCAACCTGATGAAGAATCGTTCTTTTGAAACATGGCTGGGCAGTATCGTGAATCC
>DASZPW010000509.1:0-1974 GCA_035550155.1 Chitinophagaceae bacterium
ATAAACATCACCCTGTTATATATAATACTACTCAGCATTACCGCACTGACCGGCTACAATTTCTTAAAGATTGTTACGAGGCTTCGGTGGAAAGAGACTTTATATTCGGAATCAAACTGGTACGTGGCGCTTATATGGAAAAAGAAAGGAAAAGAGCCGAAAAAATGAATTATGCTTCACCGATTCATACTGATAAAGAAGCCACAGACAAAGATTTTAATGCCGCAGTAGAATTTTGTATTGAACATATAGATCGCATTGCTGTTATTGTCGCTTCGCATAATGAGTACAGCAATTTGTACACAACGCAGTTATTGCAAAAAAGGAACCTCCCGTTAAATCATCCACATGTACACTTAAGTCAATTGTATGGAATGAGTGATAACATTACGTTCAACCTGGCTCATGCAGGATGTTCAGTAAGTAAATACCTGCCTTTTGGTCCCATCAAAGATGTCATCCCTTACCTCATGCGTCGGGCACAGGAAAATACCTCTGTTAAAGGACAAACAGGAAGAGAACTGATGCTTATCAATAAAGAGTTGAAGAGAAGAAAAATTTAGTCCTATTCTTTCAATAGCTTTTTCAGGCGGTTAAGGTATTTGTGTTCTGCAGCATTTATTTTTCGAACACTTTCTGCAATATGTTTGGCGCTGTTAAAAATACGTTTACGGGTTAAGTCATCGATCTCATTTTTGTGTTCATTAAAATAATCCATAAAGGAACGAAAAGCTTCTTCTGAAGATGCCATTTGATCTTCCATAGCTTCAAATTCAAATTCTATCAGAAATGCTCGATCCGTCCCGAAACGATCTCTGCTATGGTCATAATGCCGCCAGGCGAACTGTACTTCTTCATCTAATTTAATTTTTTCCTGCGGGCCAATAGTTTTATCTATTGCAGCAATTGCATAAAACAGGTTGCCCAGTTCCTTGTAAAATCTTCTTGAATCTTTCATGATACAAGATTATTTATTGATTCTGCAAAACCGGATGACTAAAATCAGTGTCTGAAATATTTCTTATCATTTCACAGCTTTCCCACAGATCGTAGTCAAGCTGCAATAAATCGGAGCTTTGTTTTAACTTGCACCCATGCAACAATACCTCTCTTTACTTCAGCATATTTTAGATAATGGTGTTGAAAAAAATGATCGTACAGGCACCGGCACCAAAAGTTGTTTTGGATACCAGATGCGGTTCGATCTGCAAAAAGGTTTTCCATTGGTGACCACCAAAAAGCTTCACCTGAAAAGCATTATTTACGAATTACTTTGGTTTTTGAAAGGGGAAACGAACATTAAATACCTGAAAGATCATGGCGTCAGCATTTGGGATGAATGGGCCAATGAGAGTGGTGAGTTAGGTCCTGTTTATGGAAAACAATGGAGAAGTTGGAGTGGGGCTGAAAATAAAACAATTGATCAGATCAGCGATGTGATCAGCCAGATCAAAAAAAATCCGGATAGTCGCCGACTGATCGTCAGCGCATGGAATGTGGCCGAATTACCGAAAATGGCATTGATGCCCTGTCATGTGTTGTTCCAGTTTTATGTTGCTAATGGGAAATTAAGTTGTCAGTTATATCAACGAAGTGCCGATGTTTTTTTAGGTGTTCCATTCAATATTGCTTCGTATGCATTACTTACCCTGATGATCGCACAGGTTTGTGACCTTCAACCCGGAGAATTCATTCATACTTTTGGCGATGTGCATATTTACAGTAATCATATGGAACAGGTAAAATTGCAATTGAGCCGCGATCCTTATCCATTACCAACAATGAAACTGAACACTTCAGTCAAAAATATTTTCGATTTTCAGTTTGAAGATTTCACGTTGGAAAATTACCAATGTCACCCGGCTATTAAAGCACCGGTGGCAGTATAATTTCAGGTTTTTGATTTCAGAATTTAGATTTGTAATGAAATTATTCAATTCGGTTTAATATTTATACAGTGATCGTTTAGATCGG